>CAYZDG010000150.1:0-1501 GCA_964477165.1 uncultured Gammaproteobacteria bacterium | reverse complement strand
CAGCGGGTGGCGGCGCCGTCGGTAGCAACGGTTAGCGTTTTAACAAGAAAGTCCTTGGCAGTGGTTGGAGTGCACTATCTAGCCGGCGCCGCCCACGCCGTGGCAAATTGTATTAACGAGAACGCCAAGGCATTCTCGGCTCCGTTCTCGCTACCCGAGCTTGACCACCACCTCTTAGAGGGACTGTCCTTCCCGGCTGACTTGCGACGCAATTTAGCCTTTGTAGTCTTTGCTCCGCTCGTAATGCCGCGGCCGTTGGCTAATCAGTACCGTGCGACACTGCAGATATTGCGACGGCGAAAGTTTGTGGTCATTGAGCACCGTTGTGCGGGGCAGCCACTCGCGGCCGCATTGGGGGCAGTTAGCTGGGGAACGCAACTTAGTATCCAACTAGCAGCAAAGACAAAAACCGAGCCGCTGGCAGTGCCGTGGGTACAATGGTTAAAGAAGCAGGGCAGGTAGAGTAGAAATTAGTAAGTAGAAAATAGAAAGTAGAAGAATTCAGAACACCGGAACTTCAGAACATCGGAACTTCAGTACACCAGTACACCGGGAAATCCGAATGTCTAAAGACTAGAGACTAACGACTAAAGACGCCCCCCTAACACCTACCCCATGAAGCAAAGGTACGGATGGCTAGTAGCTGGCTTAGTTGGTCTGGCTGTTTTTAGCTGGCTTCACAGCGTGCCCACCTTCCCGGATCCTGATGCCTATTACCACGGGGTAATGGCCCAGGCCGCCTGGAACAACGAGCTGCCAACAGCCCTGCCGCAGGCTTGGTTTACCGAGCTACGTGATCAGTTCTTTGACCAACACTTGCTTTACCATTATATCTTGGCGCCGTTTGTAGCACTGCTGGGAATTCCTTTGGGGCTGAAGTTAGCTAGCGCCTTTCTGGGTGGGGTAGCACTGGCGGCGTTGTATGCGGCTGCGCGAGCTTTGGGCGTGCGCTACGCTTGGGTACCAGTTGCTTTGGCATTAGCTACGCCAGCCTGGTTGTATCGTTTAGGCTTAGTAAAAGTTACGCCATTAGCTATCGCAGTGGTTCTATTTGGCATTGTGCTTGCCGCGCGGCGAAGACCACTGGCAATTGCCATGTTGGCAATGGTATTTGCTTACATCTACATCGGCTTCGCTATGCTGCCGCTTATTGTAACGGTGATGTTGGGGGTGGATTGGGTGGTCGAGAAAACAGAAAACAGAAAACAGAAAACCGATTCGTTTCTACAACCTAAAACCCACAACCTAAAACCTACTCGGTTAGTAGTAGTAATGGCAGCGTGGGTTGGGGCGGGGCTCGGGTTTGTTATTAATCCTTACTTTCCCCAGAATATTGGGCAGTTTATTACCCAGTTTTTTGCTATTGGTGTAGCTAACCAAGGAGGTATTGGCGTGGCGTCCGAGTGGCTGCCGGCGTCGGCAGGGTGGCTAATTCGCTATGCTGCGGTTCCAGCTATTGCGCTGGCAGCGGGAATTGTTGGAGCAGTATTAAATCCACGAC
>CAYZDG010000149.1:0-1503 GCA_964477165.1 uncultured Gammaproteobacteria bacterium | reverse complement strand
CCACCGCGGATCTGCTCCGCGGCTAGTTAGCAAGGGCGATGGCATAGTTAAGACAAGAGGCAAAGGTTACCCAAGCTAAGTATGGCGCCAATAACCAAGCCGCAACTGGTCGCACGCGATTAAACACCACAATAGTCCAAACGATTGCCGCCCATAACATTGCTATTTCCATAAAAGCGAAATCGGGACGCTGTAAACCAAAAAAAATAACAGACCATGCCGCATTTAATACCAATTGTACGCCGAATGCCAGTAATGCCCGTTGCTGCAATAAACGCAAACTAGATGAACGCCACACTAAAAATAGAGCCACGCCCATTAATATATACAAAACAGTCCAGGCTGGACCAAACACCCACGAAGGCGGATTAAACCACGGCTTTTGTAACTGACTGTACCAGCCGGAAATAGCTGGGGCGGTGAATAAACTACCAATACCACCTGCTAATAATGGCAAAGCAAGTGAAATAATGAGCTTATACCAGTCGTGGCGGCGCATAAATACAGTATACCAGGCAGTGCGTACGACTGTCTTCGCAGCCACAGATACTTAACGCTGTCCTCTAAATAAGTCCAGAACTATTATCTAGAAACAAATAAGCCGCTCGGTTGTTGCCGGCGGCTTTTTTGTAAAGAACAAACACTTATGCTTCAGCAAGTGCCAAAGGAACACAGGAAGGTACTTCCATGCAGTAATTCTTACGATCCAAAGTAATGCTGACCCAGTTAACTTCCTTTGAAGTTGGCGCCGCAACAATCTGGCAACCAGTGAGTAAAGTATCACCCTCGACCAGCTCTATCGGTAACTTGTAGTGCTTATTGCCCTGCAGGGCCAAAGCAAAACGAGGTGCCACCTCGATCCAACCGACGCTATGAACACAGATAAGAATCGAACCGTTGAAACCGCGGCGGGGACTCGCTGTTACCATGTCCCTAGTTGCCAAGATATCACGTGGTTTTAGGACGCGTGGCTGGGAAGCGAAAGTGGTACGGAGCAAGTTGGTGCTAGCCCTCCTACCCGTCGTGAAGTAAACGTCAAGCCCATATGGACTTCCACAAATCTTTTCAGGCCAGCCCGGTATTTCCGACTGAATGAGTGTTCCAGTCCTTATACTTACCACAATTTCATCGTCGCCATCGGCCAGGATTGCACCGACTAACCCTTCGTTCTCGCGGCTACGGTCAACAATCACATACCGTTTGCCCTGATGTTCGCCACAGACAACTGTGTAAATAATGCTACGCGGTCTAATGACAGCCATAGCTCCTCCTCTTCCTAAGTTAGTATTATGGATTCAGTAAAATTCTCTGTTATTATCAAAAAACTCGAGGAAGGAACTTAAGCATGATTAGTAGAGTATTAGCAAGGGGAGCACTTGACTCCCTACGCCGATTTTTTTTCTACTGCTATTACCATGGCCTCGATAGCTTGCTAGTGACTAGTCAGGGTGACCCACATTAAGACAGAAGCAACAATCGCACCAACCGAATTTCCCCGTACGA
>CAYZDG010000148.1:0-1507 GCA_964477165.1 uncultured Gammaproteobacteria bacterium | reverse complement strand
TGCGGCATGCTTATTTGCAACGTTTGCTTGGCCTTACGGTAGTGGCCGGTAGCAGAAACCGTGGTGCGACCAGGTAGAACCGCATCATAGGTGAATGGCGGTCGCGTGCAGTCGACGCCCCTCCAACCAGTGATTCGTAAATTACGAATGTCTCCGAATAAGGAACGAAACCGCAACCGGTGTATATTTACAGTACCGTCAGCGCCAGTCTGTAGGTTGTTGAAACAATAGCCGCTGTGCAGACTAGGACCTAATACTTGGGTACGTGGTTTATCTAAGGAAGCACTACCCGACTGTGCATTCAGCTCTACTAATGATGCCTCTAGCCATGCCGCACCGCTCCCCTGATCCCATTGTAACTTTACTGACCTAATGACACTTTCAACTAAATCAGGGTCACGACTAGCGTCATACACATCAGCGTAGGCCACATCATCTTGCGGCACGTCAAGTAATATTTCTTTAATCGTTGACGTACTGAGCAACTCGGCAAACGCTGACGGAGTAATAAAGGATAGATCGCAGCCAAGGCAGTTATCACTGCTGTTAGTCGGCGAGGCAATACTAGCTAGCGGCTGCGTCGGATCACTAATATCCGCTACTGTTAATCCCTCACGCCGCAATAGATATAATCCCTCCTCTACTCCTGACTCCGCTACATAAGTAGCCACCGCGGTATCACTAGCCAAAGCTAGAGTCCTTGTGGCGCGAGTTACGTACAAACTAAAACCTGTTACTACAATGAGCAGCGTGCTTAAAATCAGCAGACTGTAGACGAGAACAGCGCCTGGACGAGCTTGTAGCACCCACATACGAATGTTCTTTGTTCTGTGTCCTTTGTTCTACCTCAAATAAGTCCTACTCGACACTGTTGCCTGAAGGTGAACCGGCGCTAACTGCCCGCCCGCGACCGCTGCCGGCCGAACCGTAATAGACGCAGTTATCCACGGCTGAACATTTTCCAAATACAGTGAGGCATCATCTGGTTCACGAAGGAATGGATTTTCAACTGGCCCTAACCACGTCCGCCAACTAGTAACATCAGTGGCCTCGTCGGTAATGCCAGCCCACGAGCCGCTATCGCAACCACTACCGCGACATAACTGCACCTGCCCCAACTCGGACGTAGTGTCGTCGCAAGGCTGCACTGCACCCTCCGCCAGCCGTTCCACACACCTAAACCGCACTGTTTGACCCTGTGAATCACGTAAGGCGGCAGTAGCCAGCGGCTGTGCTGTAAGGCTCACTGGATTTAGCGGATCATTGTAAAAACTATAGTCTACCGAGCCGTTCTGCCCTTCACGTGCCAACTGCTCTACCGCGGCTCGCCCTTGCGCGTACGCTTCCTGAATACTACGGCTACGTCGTTGGGTACGGGTGGTGAAGATGAATATTTGAATAACCACACCAAGCACAATACTAAAAATGGCCATGGTGATAATGACCTCGATGACAGTGAAGCCACGGCGAGCTTGTAGCTTGTAGCTTGTAGCTTGTAGGTAACTAT
>CAYZDG010000147.1:0-1507 GCA_964477165.1 uncultured Gammaproteobacteria bacterium | reverse complement strand
TGGCCGCGGCAATACGACGACAGCCGCTTAAAATATTTTCTAACGCCTCGCGCCGACCACTACCTGCCCACTCGTCGGCGATTACTGGACCGCGTGGACTGTACAAATAGCCAAGGCCCAACGGCAAACCGCGACTTACTGTGGTGGCGGCGGCAACCAACTGCCCTTCGGCGCGCAAACCTAGGCGCCAAACCTGGCTCCCCTCGGCTAATTCCAATTCACCCCACGCCCATGACTGGCAAAATTGCGCGTGCTCCTGCCGAGCGACAAAGCCATTTAGATGAGAGGGATCGTGTAGCTCTACGAGTTCCATGCGGGTGCGCTTAATTTTTGCAACGCTTCTTTTAGTCGTGCCGAGGTGTCGGCAGCATCGGCAGTTAAACCGCGCACTGCTTCACGCACGTCACGCTCGCGGTAACCTAAGCCGATAAGTGCTTCCATTACAGTGGCATCATTACCAGGCAGTGTACCATCATCGGCTGGCACGGTCAGCTTGTCGCGCAACTCCACGCCAATGCGCTCGGCTGTCTTGCGGCCAACGCCCGGCGCCATGGTGAGAAAGGCTACATCTCCACCAACAATGGCCGAAGCAACTTGAGCCGGCGTGCCGGCGCACAAAACAGATAAAGCAGAACGCGGCCCGACCCCGCTCACCCCAATTAGTTGCTTGAACAAAGCCAGCTCCTGCGGCGTAGTAAAACCATAAAGGTCCTGCGCTGAATCGGTAATGTGCAGGTAGGTGTGATAAGCCTGCGTCGAACCAACCTCGGCGCCAGTCACCAAGCTAGGCGTGCCGTATACCAAATAGCCCACCCCGTTCACGTCCAAAACAACCCCGCGGTTATCGCGGCTGCGAATGGTACCAGAAAGCCAGGCGATCATGGAATAGGTTTTAGGTTTCAGGTGTTAGGTTCTAGGGGAAGAATATCCCGAAGCAGGGAACACCGCTAGGTGTTCACGCTTCGGGACCCCGCACCGTACGCACCAGGCGTACTGGTGCGGTGGCAGGAAGCGGGGGCCTTAGAAAACCGCGGGCATTACCGTTTAAACATCGCGTTAGATGCGTTTATATATATGCCGACGTGCATGTAGATTATCGCCATTAAAAACCACGGCGTTACGTAGAGACGAGGCGCGCCTCGTCTCTACCCAATGCGACCAACGCCGTACCCAAAAACCAAATGCCATACCCAATCCCCGGCGTTGGCAATGCGTTTGTGATAATGCCGAATCATATATCGGATTAACGCCGGTATAAAACCACGGCGTTACCGTAGAGACGTTGCAATGCAACGTCTCTACCCAACGCATTCCATCCCCCAACGCCAACCATTTCACCACCACCAAATTCGTCACCGTCGATAATACGACCGATAAAAACATAATTCGGTAATAACCATATAGCGCTACTACCCCGATACGGCATTCGTCGGGATGTGGGGATGGGATAGGAACCCCAGGTAGCGCCGTCCGCCGACACACGGCATACTGGCGCCATGGCTACGCC
>CAYZDG010000146.1:0-1538 GCA_964477165.1 uncultured Gammaproteobacteria bacterium | reverse complement strand
ATGCGTGAGATCACCCAGGGCGTCATGGCTGGCATCTCGAATATCGACAACATCACGGTTTACGATTCGGCTGGCGGTAGTGGCGAAGGCGGATTGGGGCGCATGGCCAAGATGGGTCCAAACATGATGTTTGAAGCGTTCCAGCAGCTGAAGGCAAATGGCTTGCTGCCCGTACTGGCGCCACTGTTGAAGAAGTATGGCGTTGACGTTACGACGATTATTGGAGACGTCGCCGTCACCAGCGTAGAATCGGTAACACCGGCACCGAGCGATAATCAATAGCCGGGCTAACGTGCAAATATGCGGGGGGGGCAAAACCCCCCGCTATTACAAGTACTAAAGCAAGAGGAATACACTTGAACGCAAACACCGATACAGATGACTCGATCGATCCAGTAGAATCCAGTGCCTCGGCTACTCCGAAAAAAGTAGATGGGCCGAGACTCTACTCACTGGCCGAGGGAGAGGCAGACGCACTGGTTCTGCACTGCAGCGACCCTCGTTTCCAACCGGCCTTCCGGGCTTTCCTGTCCGAACAGCTCAACATCACTCATCCCGCACTCGTCATTGGTCCAGGATCAATTAGCGCCTGGGGCGTTCAGATGGTGAAGCCTAAAATGTGGCACGCTATGCGACAAAACATCGAACTCATGGCTGCCCGACACCCCATCAAACGGCTGGTAATTATTACTCACGACGACTGCAAATCGTATGCCAAACTGGCATCCCTGCTAGGCGGCCTACCAAAAGTTCCCGGTCTACAACGAGATCACCTTAAGAAGGCAGCGGATTTCATCGTCAAAGAGTATCTTCCAAATGCGACGGTAGAACTTTACCACGCCGCAATCGTCACCGAATCAAACATGCGGCAAATACGCTTCGACAAAGTTATCTAACAACGTCAACAACTGAGACCCGAGCCAAATGGTTCGGGTCTCTTTCAATACCCTGTGGACTAATGCCCTTGCTCCGCCTTACAACAGTAGTAGACTTAATCTATCAACAGCTCTTGCGCCATCCGTCCCTAAACAGGGACACAGATGAAAGGAGGAATAAATCCAGTCGGCAACGACGAAAACCTTTCCATATCGGATCCCTATCTAACGCCGCGAGCAAAATACTCGCGGCTGTTTTATTGGTATACTTCCTGTAATGCGCTTTGCCTTACTAACTGCTGTTCTCGCGCTCGCTCTGCTACCCAGTGTTGCCTATGCCGCTGATGCAGACGCTGATGGTGATGGACTTGCGGATAATCTCGAACAAGCGTTTGGTAGTAATCCAACTGTGACTGATACAGACGGTGACGGATACACGGACGGCGTCGAGGTGAATGCTGGTTATAGTCCAACTTCAGCTGAACCTACTAAACTGACTAAGAGCATCCAAATAACACTGTCAACGCAGGAGCTGGCCTACTATCTAGATGATGTCGAGCTGGGGCGGTTCCCAATTTCCAGCGGCAAGAAAGGCACGCCTACGCCGATGGGAGAGTTTAAGATATACAGCAAGCATCCACGCGCGTGGTCCAACCGCGCCAA
>CAYZDG010000145.1:0-1561 GCA_964477165.1 uncultured Gammaproteobacteria bacterium | reverse complement strand
GTCATAATGACCCAGATGGCGATGCGGCCACTATGTACCACTTGCTAGTGGATACTGATTCTGGTTTTGGCAGCCCTATAATATGGGATTCAGGTAATCAGAATCTGGCCGTGAATAGCGGTAGCCGCTCGGGCAATATCACCTATGTTGGGCCCAGGCTTAGCTACGGTACCGACTACTGGTGGCGGGTACAGGTCGGTGATACGAACGGCAACCTTAGTGATTGGGGTAAAGGACGTTTTGAGATGCGACCAACCAATTACACTCCAGATTTGGGTCTGGTAAATGCTACGTATAGCGTCGACGTTGGTAATACCTTAACCGTTAATCTCACCGCTACCGATCAGGACATAGTAGATGGCCTGCCGCAGACGCTCACCTTCTTTGCCCAAGGTGGTTTGCCCTCATCTCGTATGGGGCTGAATCCGAACACGGGCGTTTTCACCTTTATTCCCAACTCTAGCGATTTAACAGCCAGCCCCTACACCATTACCTTTTGCGTGCGAGATAGCTACGCACCGCCAGCGCAGGACTGTGGCACTCCCACAACCATCACTGTTAATCTAAACCTGGCCCCGCCAACAGGGTTGAATGTCAATTTCACTAGCCCTGTAGCTGGCACAGCTAATTGGACTCACAGCGCAGTGGGGGAGGATGGTTTTCAGCTAGATGCTACCGCTCCAGTAAGTAGCCCCAATTTAGCCGAGGTCGCCGCTAACACGACCAATGCCAGCTTTGCCTTTAATCGCTGCGACAGCACCTCCACGGTCAGCTTCCAGGTACGTGCCTTTGTGGATCCTGGTGGGCCGCGGCAGTTCTCGGCGGCAGCAACAGCTAGCGTACTGCGTCCTGGCTTTGCCGCGCCTACTGGACTGTCGGTGTCCGCCATTGGTAATACATCAGCACGCATTTCTTGGACGCCAGGCACCACTGGGCAGAGCGGTTACGCCGTGTACAGCGGCATAGTGCGTCAGACGCCGGACGCGGATGCGGGCGCCACTAGTTATGATGTTATCGGACTCACACCAGGAAATAACTACACCTTTACGGTGCGTCCGCTCGTTAGCATCGCCAGCTGCAGCCCCAGCCAGGTGTTGGGTGGAAGTGCCAGTATTAATTGGACGCAGCCAAACCCCGGCGTCACCATTACCCCGGCAACCACAGCTTTCGGTAACGTAGCAGTGGGTACTAATTCTGCCACCCAGAACATACAGGTTCGTAATTCTGGTTCCGTCGCACTCACGCTAACTGCTTCGCTCATTGGCGCGGATGCGGGACAGTTCACTTTAATAAATACGCCGCCAGCTAGTTTGGCCGTGGGTGCAACCTGGAACGCTCAAGTAGAGTTCCGACCCACTGCCTATGGCGCTAAAACAGCCCAACTACAAGTAGCCGCAGTGGCTTTTGGACTCAATGTTACTAGCAATCTAACTGGTACTGGTGTGCCAGTGACGCCAGTTATAACTGCAGCGAATTGGGTAGTTAACGAGCCAAGTCGCTACAACGCAGCTTGGACTTGGGGTCCGGGTAACCCTGATGACTTCTCGCTGCAGCTGCCGTC
>CAYZDG010000144.1:0-1562 GCA_964477165.1 uncultured Gammaproteobacteria bacterium | reverse complement strand
TGTAGAGACGCAAAATTTTGCGTCTCCGTCTCAACCCATTGAACCACCGTCTCCGTCTCAACCCATTGAACCCCCACCAGCCCCTAGTGCCGAGACGTCGCGTCTACCATTTGTCCGCACCGTTATGGCGCAAGAGGCGCCGGTTGATGTTGATTCGGCACCGACGGCGGAAATTGCCCCCATTGTACCCGTAGAGACGCAAAATTTTGCGTCTCCGTCGGAACCACCCAAACCAACCCCATTAGACGAACCAATTATCCCCGTTCCCGAGGAGAAACCATTAACGGACGATTCTACATCCACGTCTGACATTGCTCCGGTAGCGCCCACCTCCACGCAATTGATACCGATCGACACTGAACCGCCCTTTTTGGAAATTTCTTACACCTTGGATGGTAAGGATTGGAGCACAATAGCCAAGGTTACAACTGAATCATGGTCTGGATTGGCTGTAGAGCTGCCGCTACAATCGTGGGATGAGTTAGCCACGGTACAAGTGGCACTGCAGGCCGTGCCCACAGCAGCCGAGCAGCCACAGGTGTTGTTAGATAGTGTGTATCTGACGGTAACGTACGAGGCCGACGCGGCCGAAGCGCAGCCCCAGCCTGATTTTACCCGCGATACAATAGTGCAACTGCTCTCTGACGGCGATATTAACCTAGTGCGCGTGTTTAGCGCCAGCCGGCAGCACCAGCAGCTGTGGGCCTACCAGGCAGCCAGCAAGGGCAGCTGGATGCTAGTGGCTGAAGAGCCGGAACTAGATCCTTTAGCTGCTAGTTTACTGTACGGAGGCACGATCGTTTGGATTACCGGCGGCGGTGGCACTGTTGCGACGTATCAGGTGAGCGGCGGTACGTCTGCCAGCCAAACCATCGAGCCCAAGGGGTCGACTGATATCGCCTTGTCTAATGGCGTGTTAGCACGCTGGGACGGTACAAACTTGACGCTATTATATAGCGACAGCACGCCAACCGACCCAGCGCTAACTAAGGATCACGCAGTGTTCTTGGCCGAGTTGCGAGGAGCAGCATCATTAGTCGTAACCACTACGGCACCCATTAGTCCGGCGTCAGCCGCAGACGTTTCAACGGAAGCGAAACACGTAGAGGCGCAAAATATTGCGCCTACGCTCCAACAAGACGCAACGTCTTCCCCAACCAAACCTACGACCACGCCAGTAAAAGATGACGGTTCGATATCCTTACCGCCCGAAAAACCTGTTATTATCGAATAGCATGTTACTCCATTCTCGCCGCTGGGTTGCCATTGCTTTTGCCATCATATTATTGGCGCAGCTAACTGGCGTGGTTGAGGTCGGGCTTATCCAGTTAATACCGCCGCTTAAAAAGTTGGCGCAGCAGGGTGAATTTGGACCGTCTCAAGTTAAGGCAGCCGGCCGCTATAACCCTACCGGCGGTATATTAAAAGTGGGCACCGAGACCGATATTAATTCAGTGAGCTATAGCGGTAATACTGGATCTTGGCGGGGTACGCTGGCATACGACGATCAAGGCTGGCGAGTAAGCAGTACCGTGGCCGCGGGTTTAAATCAAATTTTGTAC
>CAYZDG010000143.1:0-1573 GCA_964477165.1 uncultured Gammaproteobacteria bacterium | reverse complement strand
GTGCGCACTGCGTCGGTTAGCTTCACTAGCTTGGCCTCGGGCTCGATACGCTGCTTCAGCTCTACGGACTGCTGGGCTAATGTCTTTTCAGATACAACCACGCGCCACGGGATGCCAATGAGGTCAGCTTCGGCGAATTTAGCACCAGCGCTGGCAGTACGGTCGTCGTACAGCACCTCTACGCCGGCTGTTTCTAGGCTGGCGTACAGTTCGTCCGCTGCCTTCTTCACCTCGGTCTTCTCCGGTGCCAGGCACAGCAGGTGCACCTTGAATGGCGCGATAGACTCTGGCCACACTAGCCCCTTAGCGTCGGCGTGCAGCTCGGCCACTGTAGCCATTACTCGCGCTGGGCCAATACCATAGCTACCCATAACCACAGGTTGATTCGCGCCATCTTGGTTTACAAAATTTAAACCAAGGGCCTGCGAGAAGCGCGTGCCAAGTTTAAAGATGTTACCTACCTCAATCGCCTTCACCTCCTTTAAGTGCTTCTTATCTAGTCCGAGCTCGGCCAGTACGGCCTCGTCCATAACCTCGGCGTTAATGGCAATCTTTTTGTCCTCGGAAAGATAAATAGTGTCTTCGCCACTCTCACACAACGTCTGGAATTCATGCGAGAATTTGCTGAAGGCACCACCGCTGGCGAAGGTAATATAGGTGCGGCCGCCCAAACCCACGGCGTTAAAGATTTTGGTATAAGCCTGCTTGGCCTTTTCGTAGAATTCATCCAGCTCGGCCTCGGTAGCGGTGAACGAATATAGGTCTTTCATTAGGAACTCGCGGGTGCGCATCAAACCGCTTTTGGCTCGTGCCTCGTTGCGGAATTTAGTTTGGATCTGATAGACGTACTGCGGCAGGTCGCGGTATGAGCTAATATGGTCGCGCATCAGCTGGGTAAGTGGTTCCTCGTGCGTAAAGGCTAGACCAAGTTCAGCCTTAGTTTTTAGGCTGGTTTTAAACCAGGCGTCCACCGCGGCGTCGTCCCAGCGGCCTGTTTTTTTCCATAACTCGGGATCTTGCAGGCTAGCCAAGCTCACTTCCTGCCCGCCAATAGCATCCATCTCGTGGCGAATAATGGCGTTTATTTTATTCATTACGCGCAGACCTAGGGGCAGGAACGAATACACGCCCGCCATGGTCTTGCACACATAGCCAGCCCTTATGAGCAGCTTGGCGTTGGACGAAACTTCGTCTTGGGGCGCTTCTTTGCGTGTTTTGGTGAAGAGTTGTGATTGTCGCATAGCGTTTTCAATCATAACCTAAATGCCCGAAAAGGCAACGGCGGTGGATTAATGTCGATTCCTATCCCGCCCCCACATCCGGGGGTTGTTTTGGATATATTGGCGGATTTGTTTCAATGCATCCGCGTCCCGAATAATCCGGTCGTGATAACGGGGTTGCCATTGAAATTGCGGTATACCACCATCGTGGATTATTCGGGCGGTAATTGATTTAAACGATCGTATAATCGACGGCAACGAACCGGGGCGTGGTGAAATGATGGACATGGGGGATTGGATGCGTTGGGTAGAGACGTTGCATTGCAACGTCTCTACGTGACGTGGTTCATTGA
>CAYZDG010000142.1:0-1578 GCA_964477165.1 uncultured Gammaproteobacteria bacterium | reverse complement strand
ATTACCTTTACTGCCACCGATGAATCAGGTAATGAGGGCAGCGGCGACGCCACCTTTACGGTTACTACTGCTTCAGAGCCGCCGGTAGTTAGTGATATTCCAAATCATAGTAAAACCACGATTTCAGTGTTCCCATTGATCATGTTAGATAGCTATGTAGCAGATGCGGATACTGCAGACGCTGATATTACCTGGACTGCGTCAGGACAAGTAAATTGCACGGCGAATATTGTGACACGCTCGGTGCGAGTTGATTGTCCTGGGGGATGGACCGGTGCCGAGACTATTACCTTTACTGCCACCGACCCTCAAAGCAATAGTGATTCTGATAGTGCCGTGTTTACGGTTACAGCGCCTTTATATTCACCAGTCGCCAGCGACATTCCTGCCCAGACGGTTACTGTTGGCACGGCATTCGAGACGATTTCCCTAGATTCATACGTAGCGGATTCAGACACGGCGGACGCTAGTTTGACCTGGGCGGCTACTGGCCAGACGGAATGCACTGTGACTATTGCGGCAGATACTCGTATCGCTTCTGTAGTATGCCCAGATGCCTGGACAGGCGCCGAGACTGTTACTTTTACTGTCACTGATCCCGGGGATCTTACAGATTCCGACAGCGCTGTATTTACGGTTGAGGCAGCGCCGGAAGTTGTAGTTGAATCTGCGCCGGCCACCCCAGTTGCCACGGGCTCACCTCTGCCGTCGGTGGCATTCAGTAGCCCAATTAATTTTCCAATGATCGACAAGGCAGCAACAGAGCCGGCGTCTAGCGCGGCAGTAACCGTTGGTTCAAAAGATCAGCCAGCAGCTGAAGTTAAAGCGCCTGTACTCGAGGTAGCGGCAATTACAGGCACCGGGCAATCAACGGCGGCGAGCAATCCCACCATTACCAAGATGGAGCAGGTGTTTAGCTCTGCGGCGGCAACAGCGATCCGCAGTGAGGAGCTAGAGAGCAGTACTTCTATTGGAACAGAGGTAATTGAAGTTGGCGTCCCATCGGCTGCTGATGCCCAAAAGATAGCTTCTCTACCGCCAATCCTGCGTCCCATCGGCAATGATGGTGCGGGTGGTGAGCTAGCCGTGGTGCAGGAGCGTCTAAAGAGTTACGGCTTCATGCCCGAGCAGGTGACGACGGCACAGACACTAGACGCGCCGACGCGCGCAGCGGTAAGCGAGTTCCAAACTGCCGTGGGCATTAATCCTTTAGGCATTGTTGGCCCGCGGACGACCAAGGCTCTGAATGGCCAAGAGTTTATTTCCAATGTTACCTACGTTTTTGCTTCGATTATTAAACAGGGTGAGCGGGGCGAGGAGGTTCAACAGTTGCAGACTCGGCTCCGCGACCAAGGCTTCTTCCCCTATGATGTTCCAAGTACTGGTTGGTACGGCCCAATTACCCGTGTGGCAGTTGAGACATTCCAAAAAGTCTACGCCCTACCCATTACCGGGCTAGTAGATGAAGCGACGCGGGCGCTACTGAATGTTTTTTCCCGGTCGTCCTAACATAAGTACAGCGATTCGCTCGCTAGGTTTGCGGCCAGGGGTAAGGGTGAGAGTAATGGTGTGAGCGGG
>CAYZDG010000141.1:0-1588 GCA_964477165.1 uncultured Gammaproteobacteria bacterium | reverse complement strand
ATGATCCCCGCTGGGCCTAACGCCACGGCATCACCCCACAGCACCTGCAACTGCTTAGGATAGCGACGCGCCAATACAAGAAGACTACTTTCAAAACGACGATCTAGTTCCACTGCCACTACTGTCGCGCCAGCGGCCAATAAGCCTTCGGTTACCACGCCAAGGCCTGGACCTATCTCCACCACATGGTCGCCAGCGGCCACCTGCCCAGCCGTCACTAAATCTGCCACTACTTGGTCGTCAACCAAAAAGTGTTGGCCTTTGGACTTGTCCGGCACTACCGGCACCGAGCTGCTCATTTGCGGGTCAGCACCAAATACAGCAACGTGCAGCCTGCTGCTACCGCGAACCCGAACCACAGCTGCGCACCGAGCACAAACGCCAGTGCCAATAGCAGCGCCACAACTGTCTTAGCCACCGCTAAACCAAGCTCAAACGTCATCACGCGTACCATTACTCGTCCGTCTTCGCGCGCCTGGCGGTACAATAACTGACTAAACGTTACGCCAATACCATTCTTAGATACGCGCGATACGGTATCAGCGGCCAGTATGCCCAATGGACTTAATGCCAGCGGTCGCAACAACCAGCTAAATAGATAAAGCCAAGTGGAGCCGCTAAGAATACGCCGTGGCGACAGTTGGTCGCTGAACTTTCCCAAGATTGGCGCCGAAATAGCTGTTACCAACGCCGCGCCAGCAATTAAACCACCGAGTGCCACGCTGTTCTGCGCCAGTACAATAGACATCGCAATGGGCCATAACACCAACGCTACTAATTCCTCGCCATAACCAAAAGACGATAGCGTCCAACGCCAATTAACGCGGCTGCATAGCTGTCGCCACAACTCGCCATAACGCATAACCTCGGGCACAAATCGTTCGGGTCGGCGCAAAAACGGCGTGTTGGATACTAACAGCAGCATGGCCACCACGGTAAACAAAGTGGTAAATCCAGCCGTAGCCAAAATAATTCCACCCACGGCCGGACCAATAATTGCCGCCGTCATTTGCAAAAAGCTAATACTGCCCAACTCGCGTCCTTGCTCCTCATCCACGCTGTACTGGGCAAAGTCGGCATGGAAACCGGGCCAGTAGAATATCTTCTGTAACGCGTAGACTGCTACCGCTACCACCAGCAGCCAGTGATTATTTACAGACAGCGCCAGGCACACATATAACGCTACCCATAGTAGTGAACCAACCACCATCCCTTTTTCGTAGCCGTAACGAAGTGAGAACTTAGCGCCAAGCGGCAATAACAGCACGTACAGCGCGTACACTCCGGCGTAGAACAAGCAGATAGTACTCAACCTATAACCGCTCTGAAATAAATACACTGGCTCGAATACAGCCACCATGGCCAAAGCAAAATTCTGGATAGTAGTAGCGACGTAAAGATCCCGCACCGCGGACTTCAACCGCACCGGTAGTAAACTATTGATGAAGGAGAGGCGGCGGAACATATACGAATGCGGGTACTTAATCTAAAGCTTAACAATAAACGTCATCCTGAGCGAAGTCTTGAGGAAGGCCGCCGTAGGCGGACGAACCGAAGGGACGGAGTCGAAGGATCTAGCAGGCTGTAA
>CAYZDG010000140.1:0-1593 GCA_964477165.1 uncultured Gammaproteobacteria bacterium | reverse complement strand
TTACTTGAAGGTACTGACGGCGTGCGTAAAATGGGTAAGAGCTACGGTAACTACATCGCTCTCCGCGAACCAGCGCCCTCGATGTTCGGCAAACTAATGAGCGTGCCAGACGAGCTCATTATTAAATACCTCACCCTGCTTACAGCTCTGCCCCTGGCAGAGGTTGAAAAATACCGCCAGCAGCTAGAAGGCGGAGTAAATCCCAAAGAAGTAAAAGTAA
Organism: uncultured Gammaproteobacteria bacterium; assembly: GCA_964477165.1. Classification (GTDB taxonomy): domain Bacteria; phylum Patescibacteriota; class Patescibacteriia; order CAYZDG01; family CAYZDG01; genus CAYZDG01. Next base: position 1,373 of record CAYZDG010000140.1, on the reverse strand, counting down.
TTATGGCAACCGCGGTTGTAGCTACTATTTACGGGGATAAGGAAGGCGCGGCCGCGGCCGAGCAGTTCGACAGCGTGCATAGTCGCGGCCAGGTACCAGAGGATATGCCGTCTGTTTCGGTTGCTGGCTTGGGCACCCTCGTGGATTTACTTATAGCCAGTAAGCTTGTGCCGTCTAAAACAGAAGCGCGACGCCTAATAGAGCAGGGAGCAGTGCGCATTGACGGCGTGTCAATCACTGACGTCCGTCAGCCAACGCCAGCCGCGGGAGCAGTGCTGCGCGTGGGGCCGACGCGCTACTGCCGATTGGTGCCATAGAACAAGCTAGTGGTACTATATTAAATCCCCGGAGGCGGGGATTTTAACATCGTAATTTATGAAAAAACAAAAGGTACGACAGCCAATTCCAATAGTCGAGTATGCTTTGTATATAGCCTTAAAGGGGCATGAGGGGCAGACACGCAAGGACAGCGCCAAGACCCCATACATAGTGCACCCAGTGTCGGTTGCTCTTATTGTTTCGCGCTACACTGATAGCAACGACGTGCTGGCCGCGGCGCTGCTACACGATATTCTAGAGGATACTAATTATACTGCCGAGCAATTGCGACGTGAGTTTGGCAGCAGAGTGCTTCGCCTGGTGCGAGAAGTCAGCGAGCCACGGGGTGAGATGAGTTGGGCCATGCGCAAAGAAGCGTACCTCGATAGCCTGGCGCAGGTAAGCCATCCAGCGCTAATTATTGCGGCAGCAGACAAAATTACTAACCTCCGCGCCATGCGTAGCGCGTATTTAGTCGATGGCGAGCAGTTATGGCAGCGCTTTGCTCCCCAGAGTACACGCGAGCAGCGCCTAGAGTTTTACCGTCGTGTATATCACCGCGTGGCAATCGCCTGGCCACACTGCCCGCTGCTGGAGGAGCTTAGGCACGACTTTAATAAGACCATAACTGCTATCGAGAAGCAACCGAAGCTACTACGCCGCGCCTAGTAGCGACGACTAGAGCAGGCTAGGGCGACTGCGAGGGCGTCAGCCGCGTCGTCTGGTGTTACCGGACCAGGGATATGTAATTGGGCGCGAACAAGGCGCGAAACTTGGCCCTTGGCCGCGGCGCCGTAGCCAGTGACGCCAGCCTTAACTTGCCCCGCGGTAACTTCAATTGGTGTTATACCAGCCACAGCACAAGCGGCCATTAACACCCCGCGTGCCTGGGCCACATTGAGCACAGTGGGCATGTTGCGGCCGACCGCGAGCCGTTCAATACCGACGACGTCTGGTCTCCATTCTTTTAGCAGCGCCGCGATTGCAGCGGCAATAACAGCGAGGCGACGAGGTACGAGGTCTCCTGGCTGGGTACGGATAGCGCCAAAGGTAAG
>CAYZDG010000139.1:0-1597 GCA_964477165.1 uncultured Gammaproteobacteria bacterium | reverse complement strand
GCGGCGGTATCGTAAACCGTAGGTCCCGAGTTCGAATCTCGGAGGTGGCTCCACCCTTCGCTCCCTGCGGGAGCTTCGGGTGGCCTAGCGGCCACTAGCTTCTACATAAAAAAGAAGGCTACCCGTGTTGGAGTAACCCTCAAATTTGTTGAGTTGCAAAACTCATCCGCTGTAGCCTTGGCGTAGGTGGGCAAGTTCCAATGTCCTACTGCTGCTGTGGAAGACGGCCGGACGCGGCGCCGTAGCCGACGTCAGGAAAATCAACCATGTGCGTGCCGAACCTGAGCTCGCCGTCTCGGAAGTCGAAGTACGTTGCGCCGTAGAAGACACCTTCGGCACGCGGCGAGAACTCGTCGCCAGCGCAATCGATCCATAGATCGTTGTACTGCTGCAAGCGTTCTGGATGGGTCAGCAGCATGATACCGACCGCGAAACTGCCGAGGCCAAACTCCATGAAGCTCATGCGCTCACGAGCGCGACGAGCCGAGCGTCCACGGTGACGAATACCTAACTGACCAAAGACGATCAAAGTCTTGTGGCCAGACTGCTGCGTTGCCAGCTCCACGAGCATGGCCACGGTGCGGGCGTGCTGCCGCAAGTACTCGGAACCGAGCCGACTCGCGCAGAAGTTATAAAACTTGCCGCCGTACAGCTTCTTCAGCGCGTCCAGAACTTTCTGCAGCGCTTCGCCGTATGTGGCGCCGAACTGTTCCCACTTCGGGATAACAAATGGGCCTTCAGTGTCGTCCACCTGCTGGTTCGCGAGCGACTCGTCATATGTGCCGAAGTCAATGTCCGGGAAGAATTCACGCAGACGAGCGACCTGCTCGGCGACGGGTTTGGGCTTCTTGTAGCCCGAGAGATAACCGAATTCGGACGGTACTTCCTCGTTCGGGTACTGGTTGGTGTGCGAGAGGTTCTGAGCGGTTTCCATAACCGCCTTCACCAGCGCATAGCCCACGTTATCCACTTCGATAATCCGCTGCATGCCATCTCTGTCGGGATTCAGCTTGCGCCGAAGCAGATTAAGGACTCGCTTTGTTGCGTCACCTAATTGCTGTTCGAGCTTTCCCCACTGTTTGTCAGTGGCTCTGACTTCAGATGGAGTCGACATTCCATTCGTCGGTGTCATCTTTCTCTCCTTCTCATTTTCAACGAACTGTTCTGGCAATTACCCGCCAGATTTGGGCTTGGCCGAAAGGGGTCAAGGATTTGGAGATAAAAAGCTATGTATCTCTTAATCTTTGAGCCTTTTCGAAGAAACTCTGTATAGCACGTATATTGTTATTAGTCAATGTTTTGTTAAAACATCAACACTCCCGTTCCCCTACTGCCTACGGTAAATAGTAATCCTCGCCAGCAACGGGGCGTGCCTGCGTCAGAAAATCGTCTACCGTGTTTAAGGGAAATAATAACTGCCACAGATGCCAATACGTTGCACCGTTTTCATCGGTAGCAGACTCGCTATAGCGGTAAACTACCAAACCTTGTGGCGTGGGTATTGGTGATGTCCGTGTATCTCGCGACGTGGCGGCAATGGCGTCAGCTGCTGCTGGACCAACATCAAACGCATCTGCCCAGCCTTGATCAGCCATGC
>CAYZDG010000138.1:699-1603 GCA_964477165.1 uncultured Gammaproteobacteria bacterium | reverse complement strand
CCACTATTCCGGGTCAGGCGCATACCTTTGCCATGGCAAGTCATGGTCCCGAGAAACTAGTGGCAGCCTTAACCAAGGGCTGCCTTTCGCCCGAGACGTTGTCGCTTAAGGTTGGAGCAACTGTAATGTTTACTAAGAACAGCCCGCTGGAGGGATTTGTTAACGGCACGCTGGGCACGGTTGTCCGTTTTAGTTCGGACAATAATTACCCCGTGGTAGAAGTACGCGGCGGCAGAAAAATTACGGTTGAACCAGCCGAGTGGGTAGTGGAGGAGAATGGTCGTATTCGCGCTGGTATTCGTCAGCTGCCATTGCGTCTAGCTTGGGCCATGACCGTACACAAGAGCCAGGGTATAAGTTTAGACGCGGCAATAATGGATCTTGGCGCCGTGTTCGAGTTTGGTCAGGGCTATGTGGCTCTATCGCGGGTGCGACGACTAGATGGTCTTCATCTATTGGGGTGGAACGAGCGCGCGTTTCAAGTGCATCCAGATGTTCTTGTTCAGGATGAAGTGTTTCGCGTCGCGTCAAATGACGCCAGTACGGCGTTTAGCGAGTTACCGTCATCCGAGCTGCAACAGATGCAAGATAATTTTATTATCGCTTGCGGTGGAACGAAGACAGTTACGGCCGACGGGGCACCGAGTAACGTCGCTAAGGTTAAAATTGATACCGTAGCCGAAACCGCGCGGTTGTTGGCCGAAGGTAAGTCGCTGGCCGAAGTGGCCGCGGCTCGTGGCCTTAAGCAAGGCACGATTATCAGTCACGTGGAGCAGTTAAAGCAGCAGAGTCCGTCGTTTGACCTATCATCTTTACAGTCCGAGTTGCCAGCGCGAGCTGGGGAAATTAAAGCCGCGTTGCTCCATAGTCGTACCGCAAAGGGCGAGTATCCACTCGGACCAGC
>CAYZDG010000138.1:0-689 GCA_964477165.1 uncultured Gammaproteobacteria bacterium | reverse complement strand
TTTTTCGTACGGGGAAATTCGGTTGGTGCGATTGTTGCTTCTGACCTAATGTAGGTCGCATTAGTTGCAGTTAGTGTTCCGTGTGACCTGTATACTGTAATTATGAGTAATAGTAAGGTACCGAATCTAGCCATTACTTCGGCAGATCTGCGGTGGTACGCCAAGTCAACGACGGCTACATTAGCGACACTGGGTGCGGCAGCTGGCGGGCTGACCGCGTCTGCAGCTGTAGCTCGTCTAACCCAGTACGGCCGTAACGAGTTACCTACAGCGCCGTCTGATAGTCTTGCTCGTATTTTTGTGCGGCAGTTCCAAAGCCCGTTAATTTACGTATTATTCGCGGCGGCGGTAGCTGTATTGGCCATGGGTGATGCTGTGGACGCCGCCATTATTGCCGCCGTACTGCTATTTAATGCTGGCGTAGGAACATTGCAGGAAGGGCGGGCGCAGAACACCCTGGCTGCACTTCGCCACTTTGTAGCTACTACCGCCACGGTGTTGCGCGATGGTCGCGAGGATATTGTGTCAGATGCCGAGGTAGTGCCGGGCGACACAATAGTACTACAGGAGGGTGAGCGCGTACCGGCGGACGCGCGTGTGTTGGTAGCCAGCAATCTAGCCGTAGACGAGGCGCCGCTTACTGGTGAATCCACGCCAGTGCATAAGGCCGAGGCCACCCTGCGCGGTGA
>CAYZDG010000137.1:0-1606 GCA_964477165.1 uncultured Gammaproteobacteria bacterium | reverse complement strand
TCTAAGTGATTAACGGTAAACTTTAGGCTGCCAGCGTATACCGTGCCCTGCCCACCGACGCAGCTAACTGTTACGGCCTGCCCGTCTTTTAACGTCGTCGTGCCGTTGCCGGTACCGACGATGCAAGGGATACCCAACTCACGGCTGACAATGGCGGCGTGACAAGTGCGGCCGCCTTGGTCGGTAACAATGGCCGACGCTATTTTCATCACTGGCTCCCAGTCGGGGTCGGTCATAGTGGTTACTAATACGCCGCCCTTTTTAAACTTAGCGATATTTTTTACATCATCGATGCGCTGCACTAGACCCACGCCAATACGGCTGCCCACGGCCACGCCATGCACTAGCTCTCGTCCTTTCTCGTTAAGCTTGTATTCCTCCAGTGTGGTGGCGCTGCGCCTAGCCTGCACTGTTTCGGGTCGCGCCTGGACAATAAATAGCTCATCGGTGCGGCCATCCTTAGCCCATTCCATATCCATGGGCCGGTTATAGTGCTGCTCGATCTTAACCGCCCAACTGGCGAGCTGCAGCACCTCGGCGTCGGTAAGGCAAAAGCGCTGCCGATCGACCGGGCTTACTGGTTTACTAATCGTATTAGGCTTCCCCGCAACCTTGGATCGTGGGTCATACACCAACTTCTTATCCTTCACGCCCAAGGTGCGGCCCACTATTGGCTTGCGGTGATCGCCCAACATTGGTTTGTACACGTAAAACTCATCTGGTGTTACTTCGCCTAACACAATAAACTCGCCCAAGCCATAAGAGCCGTTGATAACAGCGGCGTCGCGGAACCCGGTTTCGGTATCAATGGAAAACATAACGCCGGCGCAAGCAAGGTCCGAACGCACCATTTTCTGCACGCCCACTGACAGTGCCACATCTAGCTGCCCAAACTTCTTATCGCGGCGGTAACTAATGGCCCGATCGGTAAACAACGAGGCAAAGCAGCGCTGGCAGGCCGCTACCAACTCGGCCGCGCCCACCACGTTAAGGTATGTCTCCTGCTGGCCAGCAAACGAAGCGTCAGGCAGATCCTCGGCTGTGGCCGATGAACGAACGGCCACATCAGCCGCCCGTACATGGTAGTGACGGCTCAACTCGCCGTAGGCCTTTGCAATTTCATCAGCAATGACCTTGGGCATCTTGGCGCGTTCAATAGCTGTCCGCACTAACTTGCCGCGGCGAGCCAAATCAACCACGTTATGCGTATCTAAACCCGCGAGTATCTTTTTAATGCGATCACGTAAACCAGTAGAGTCTAAAAAGAGCCAAAACGCGTCCGCGGTAGTAGCGAAACCATTAGGAATACGCACGCCCTTACCGACAAGGTGCTGATACATCTCACCCAAAGACGCATTTTTGCCGCCCACTACTCCTACATCACCAATGCCTAGATCCTTGAACCAACGGACGTACTTAAATGTGGGTGAAGCGGGAGCGTGTTTGGGCATAGTTTTAGGGTAATTATCAATAACCAAATTCCAATAATCAAATAAATTTTGATTTCCAATTTATAAATTGACTATTGTTTGATTATTGGTGCTTGATTATTGGTTATTTACAAATTGAAGTGGCTCGCCCAGCGGCCAATAAGCGGTAGCGGCAG
>CAYZDG010000136.1:0-1613 GCA_964477165.1 uncultured Gammaproteobacteria bacterium | reverse complement strand
CGCCGGTTACGTCGGCGCGCTTTTGAGTGACCAGTACCGCCAGTCGGTGCCGGCGACGTTTCTTACCAGCGACGGATTATTTAACGTCGAGGTCCGCTACCGCGGCGATACCGATGTTCACTGGCGTGATCCTCAGAAGTCGTGGCGAATTAACTTTGCTGCTGACCAGCCCTTCGAAGGCAATGACACGTTTAACCTCATCATCCCGGTTGACAGCGACTACCTGCTCGAGCCGCTCAATTTTTACCGGGCGAAAAAGTTGGGCCTGATTGTGCCAGAGACGAAGTTTATCAATTTATTCGTCAATGGTGCTCGTCATGGCGTCTACTGGCAGGTTGAGCAGTGGGGACCGGAATTTTTGGCGCGAAACAATATTGCCACCTCAACCAACCTCTACGGCTCGGCCGAATTTGCCGACCTGGAAGGGCTCTCAGGCGGGGGATTCAGCACGATTAGCGCCTGGCGGAAATACGCCAGCAAGCCCGACGGCATTGACGATTACCGTGATTTGCAGCGTCTGCTGGACGTCATTAACCTGCCTTCGGATGAAGCGTTTAACGAGCAAATTGGTACGGTGATTGACTTTGATAACTTTTACGCCTGGCAAATTAATCAGTACCTGACGATGAGCGATCACCAGTCAGGTATTAACTTGCGCCTGTATCCGGATCCGACAACCGGCAGGTTCAGGTTTCTGCCGTGGGATATTATGATGGGCGACTTGTGGCCGCCATACGTCGAAGCAAACTACAACCAGCTCATCACCCGCATACTTTCGAACGGGGCATTTCTCCACGAGCGCAACCTCCGGCTCTGGCAGTACATCGGCGACGAGGCTACGCTGGCTGACGACCTCGCGTACTACGACGCCCTCGATGCGCAAACCCGCGGCGATTTTTTCAAAGATTCTCTGAAAACCGAAAGCCATCTGGCCTACCGCGAGAAGGTAGCCTTGATTCGTGAACAACTCATTGAACGCGTGCACGCGCTGCAGGCTAACCTCCAGTACGCGACGGCTCAGGTTACCGTTGCTCTAATGCAGAACGATCGTCAGATTAATGCCACGATCAGCACCGACGGTTTCAGCGCCGTTACGCTGGAACAGGTACGCATCCAGAGCGATGATGGCTGCGCTAATGCGCTGCAGCTCCTTGTGGATCAGAACGTAAACGGTACCCTAGACGCCGCCGACCGACTGCTGGGAGCCTTCAGCTGTGACGGCGACCGCTACGTCGCGACGCCCAACCTTTTACTCTATTCGATCAAAGACATAAGCGATCACCAGTGGCTTTCGCCGGGACGCAATCAGCAGTCGTTACTCATTACGGCTCGACAGGGGCTGCCGGCTGCCGACTCCGCGACGTTCGTCTTTCGTAATGCGGTTACCGGCGCGGCGGTCAGCCCTGATGTTAACTAGGTATGAAGATTCTTTACGTCGGGTTTAACGAGCTCTACCACACGGCCGATAAAGTCTACCTTAATGGTTTACGCAGTAACGGCGTTGAAGTTGTTGAGTGTTTTTTAGCCGAGCGCGGGGCCAAACGGTACGTTCGTCTGCTGCGCTGCTTTCTGCGGCACCGCCGGAGCATCGGCTGCTTCGTCGTCGGTTACGC
>CAYZDG010000135.1:664-1622 GCA_964477165.1 uncultured Gammaproteobacteria bacterium | reverse complement strand
GGCTCCATGGTCTCTACCTGCGGCGCTGATTGGCTGCCATACACCGCCGCGCTAGAAGCTAGAATAAACCCACTGCCGTACTTTCGGCAGGCCTCCAGCACATTCATGGTTCCATCTACGTTAACGCGGCGCGTACCTACGGGATCGACAATTGATTGCTGCACCGACGGAATTGCGGCTAAGTGAAACGTAGTTGCCACTGGCTCGGCATACAGATCATCTAATGGCTCGATAACGCTGCGACGAACCACTTGCAAACGATTATTACCGACATGCTGTTTTAAATTGGCCTCTAAGCCAGACGAAAAATCGTCCACCACAATAACACTATGACCGTCGGCTAAAAGCCGATCTACTATATGGCTGCCAATAAACCCAGCCCCGCCGGTGACGATGTAGCGCATTACCTAAGCGGCGTGACTACCCACGCGGATTATAAAATTCCGTTCGGGCTGGGGGTGCTGCAGGTTCTGTACCACGCGAGTCGCTACGTCGGCAGGCTCGAGATACGAATCGTAATCCGCTGGCCGCTCGGAACCAAAAAGATCGGTCTTCATGCGGTCAGTGTACACGCCCACTACGGCCACGCCATGCGGCGACAGCTCCAAATCCAACGACTCGGTCAAACCGCGCACCGCGAACTTGCTGCTGCTGTAGCCAGACTCATCCGGCTTACCCTCCAGCGCCGCGGCTGACACAATATTCACAATTGCTCCACTGCCCTGCGGCCGCATAACAGCGACGGCGGCACGACACCCAAAAAACGCACCGAAAAAATTGACGTCCACCATCTTACGAACCAACGCCACATCTTGTTGTTCAATCGGCGCGTGCGGTACCCACAGCCCGGCGTTGTTCACCCACACGTCTAGGCGGCCGAGCTGCTGCACGGCAGCCTGCGCCAAGGCTTCTACCTGGGTCTGATTAGTAACGTCAGCTGGTACCGCAGAGCAGGCCA
>CAYZDG010000135.1:0-654 GCA_964477165.1 uncultured Gammaproteobacteria bacterium | reverse complement strand
CTCGGCCGCCGTTGCTTGTAGCTCCGGCCCTGGTAGGCCGCTGATGATCACACGTGACCCTACCGCCAAGAAGGCCTTAGCCAGCTCTTTGCCTAATCCACGGCTAGCTCCGGTAATTACGACTGCTGCGTTTTGTAGATTCATATAATTGTTATGTAGTGGCTACCAGCCACCCGTAGCTCCGTAGGAGCGAAGGGTGGTGCCCCCGGAGGGAATCGAACCCCCATCACTGGTTCCGAAGACCAGTACTTTATCCGTTAAGCTACGGGAGCTTGGAGCTAATTTTAGCAAAATAATTGAAAAAAATCCATTTTTAAGGCACAATAAAGCAAATTATATGGATATTCCAAAAGAGGTAAAAAATTGCCTTGAAATTTTACAAGCCAAAAAATTTCAAGCATACATAGTTGGTGGCTGTGTTAGGGACTTGTTAAGAAACAAACAGCCCAATGATTGGGACTTAACCACCAATGCCAAGCCCGAAGAAATTCAGGAGATTTTTAACTTGGCTGGATTTAAAACATTTTACGAAAATTCTTTTGGCACTGTTTCAATTTTAACTGGCTCAGAACAAGAAACCCTAAAAGAAATAGAAATCACTCCTTTCAGAACAGAAGCCAAATATTCAGACAAGCGCCACCCCGACCAAGTAAC
>CAYZDG010000134.1:0-1641 GCA_964477165.1 uncultured Gammaproteobacteria bacterium | reverse complement strand
TGGGCACCGAGCACCTGCTGGCCAGCATCCTAGGCAACGCCGACGAGCCGCTGCGGGCCGCGCTGCAGCGCGCCGGGCTACAAACACCCAACGTGGCTAAGCAGCTACGCGCCATCCTACACAGCACTTCACGCTTTTCTGACCTGACTGGCGACCAACCCACGCCTGAGGGTAGCCTACGGCCGGTAGGTCCTGATGGCGAGCCAGCCCGCGACGATGGTAGCTCGGCCTTAGAACGCTTCGGCGTAGACCTAACCCAACAGGGTGAAGAGGATAAACTTGATCCCGTCATCGGCCGCGAAGCAGAACTAGAGCGCATGGTACACATCCTGGCGCGCCGCACAAAAAATAATCCCGTGCTACTCGGCGGCGCTGGCGTGGGTAAAACAGCGATTGTCGAAGGGCTAGCACGGCGCATTGCCGAGGGCAGCGTGCCTGACTCCCTAATGCGTAAGCGTATTGTGTCTATCGACCTCGGCGCGGCCGTGGCCGGCACTATGTACCGCGGCGAATTCGAGCTGCGGTTAAAAAAACTGTTAACCGAAATAAAAGCCGACCCTAATGTAATTGTATTCATCGACGAACTACATAATCTAGTTGGCGCTGGCTCGGCTAGCGGCGCCATGGACGCGGCCAACCTCATTAAGCCGGCGCTGGCGCGCGGCGAACTGCGTTGTATTGGTGCGACCACGGCCGAGGAATACAAGCGCTATATCCAGGCCGACCCGGCTCTCGACCGTCGCTTCCAACCTATCACGGTAGCCGAATCTAGCCCCACGGAAACAATTGCTATTTTGCGAGGAATTCAAGATCGGTACGAAGCCTTTCATAATGTAGCTGTAACCGACGAAGCCATTACCGCGGCCGTAGAGCTATCTAGTCGCTACATTACCGATAAGCTGCTGCCGGACAAAGCTATTGACCTGATAGACGAGGCAGCGGCGCGACTAAAGGTGCGAAAAACTAAGGATGGTCGCGCTCGCGCCGTGCGTACTGACGAACGCCGGGTAAAGGAGCTTAACGCGCTTAAGGACACCGCTATTCGCGAGCAGCGCTATGACGATGCCTTAACTATTCGCGAAGAACAACGAGTGCTTGCTGCTAAAGTTGCGACCGCCACAGCTGGGCTGGATCAACATCGCCGCCGACGCCTGGGTACCGTAACCGCGTCTGACGTGGCCGAACTAGTGGCAACGGTAAGCGGCGTGCCAGTAACCGAGCTACTGGCTGATGAGCGTCAGCGCCTGCTAAATCTTGAGGCTCGTCTAACCCGCCACGTAGTCGGCCAAGACGAAGCCATAGCCACTGTGGCCGAGAGTGTCCGTCGCCAACGCGCTGGCTTAGCCCACCCCGACCGACCCATTGGCAGCTTTATGTTCTTAGGCCCGTCCGGTGTAGGTAAGACCGAACTAGCTAAGGCGCTGGCGATTGAACTGTTTGACGATCCTAAGGCGCTCATCCGCATTGATATGGGCGAATTTAGCCAAGAATTCCAGGCGTCTAAGCTCATCGGCGCGCCAGCTGGCTATGTTGGCTACCGTGACTCGACTACTCTCTCCGACGCGGTTCGTCGCCGACCCTACAGTGTGGTGCTATTCGATGAGGTCGAGAAGGCGCACCCGGACATCTTCAACCTGCTTC
>CAYZDG010000133.1:0-1650 GCA_964477165.1 uncultured Gammaproteobacteria bacterium | reverse complement strand
CTGCCGGCTCGGGCATGGCCGGACGCTGGTCTGGTGGAGGAGGAACAAAGGCGTTGCCGCGCTGTAGGTTCCTAAAAGTTACTCGCTGCTCATCGAAGAATAGTTTTACTAGGCCAGTGGGGCCATTACGGTGCTTGGCAATGTGAATCTCGGCCACGTGCCGTTCGTCCGGACTAACATCCTCGGGCCTAAAGTTACGGTCGGCTGCCTTGCGGTAGATAAACATCACCACGTCGGCATCTTGCTCGATGGAACCAGATTCGCGCAGGTGGGACAGTTTAGGAATAGCCGGCTTACTCATTTCCACGGCGCGTGAGAGCTGCGACAGCGCCAGCACTGGAACACTTAATTCGCGTGCTAGCGCCTTTAGGCCGCGAGTAATTTCGGCCACTTCTTGCACGCGGTTATCGCTGTTGCTGGATCGGCTTTCGATTAGCTGCAGGTAGTCTACTATTAACAGGCCTAGCGAGCCGTGTTCGGCCTTAAGGCGGCGGGCTTTGGTACGGATCTCCAGCACGCTGGACGATGCCGAGTCGTCGATGAACAGTGGCGCTTCGGATAGCACACCCATGGCGTGGCCAATACGAGGGAAGTCATCGGCTTCGGCGCGGTCAGACAGTCGTCCCGTGCGCATCTTCCACAGGTCCACCTCGGCCTGGGCGCACAGCAGCTTGTCTACCAGCTGCTCCTTGCTCATCTCTAAGCTAAAGATGCCCACGGGCGCCTTTTGTTGCACTGCGGCGTAACGGGCAATGTCTAAGGCCAGTGTTGTTTTACCTACCGACGGCCGGGCAGCCAGGATAATAAGGTCAGATTTTTGCATGCCCGCCAAAATGTTGTCCAAATCGGGGTAGCCAGTGGGCAGGCCGCGAATTTTTCCGCCCTCGCGGTGTAGCTCGTCAATGCGTTCGAAGGCTTCGGCGAGAACGCTACGAATAGGCACAAACTGTTGCTTTAGGTAGTTTTGCGACACGTTAAATAGCTGTTGTTCTGCCTTGTCTAGCAGCAGCTGCAAATCCTCATCTTCTTGGCCACCAAGTTCGGCGATCTTACCCGCAGCTTGCTGCAGGCGGCGTAGGGTGGCTTTGTGCTGCACAATGCGGGCGTAGCTAACCACATGGGCAGCCGTGGGCACGGCGTTGGCCAGGGCAGCCAGGGCGCTTTGGCCACCAACCCGCTCTAGTAGGCCGGCGCTTGTGAGTTTGTCCGTCAGCGACACTAGGTCAATGGGCTCATGCTGCTCGTACAGCGTTAACATGGCAGCGAATATCTGGCCGTGGGCGTCGCGGTAAAAGTCCTCGGCCCGCACAATGTCAGCCACGCGGGTAATAGCGTCGCGGTCGATTAATAGGGCGCCTAGAACCCCCTGTTCAGCCTCCAGGTTCTGTGGTGGAATACGAGCGAGTTGATCAGCCATAGGCGGACGTATCTTACGGCGGTACAGCCGCCAGGCCAAGCTGCCAATGCACAGCCTTTCAACCGCTAATCTGTGGAGTACGAAAAAGCCGCAGGTATTACCTGCGGCTTTCGTTGTTTTGTTCGTTGTAGTGTCAGACTGCGTCAACGTATGTTTCACAGTTTAAGCACTTTCCCCCGGTTAAGGGAGCCTCGCCACCTTTGCACTTTGGGCAGAATTGGTATCCTTCCTGA
>CAYZDG010000132.1:0-1716 GCA_964477165.1 uncultured Gammaproteobacteria bacterium | reverse complement strand
CGAGGGCTAAAAAGAAGGTCTCGAATTGAGCTGAACAATACGCTTGACCAACTCGCCTACTACGGGCAGGATTGGCCTATCCAACAAACGATCCTTAATAGGAGGAAAAATGTCTAGATACTGGAGACACGATGGCTCATGCGTAATAACGCTCACGCCTGACGGTTTGAATGGCGTTAGGCTGGCCGCCATACTACAACAGTTCGGTAATGCTAGTGTGACGATTGGAGGGAAAGTAATACTTGAAGGAAACGAATTACGAATCGGCTCTGGCGGTGGCTGCCATCAATCGGTAGACAGCATCACGGTCTTCTTTTCTCCTTCGGCAACAGACTGTGCGTTCCTGCGGGAGAATGAGATTCAGCACATCACTGAGCCGGGTGGCAAACGCATCTGGCCGCCAACATTCGCCGAAGACTAACAGCCAACAGCCGAGCCCACTGGGCTCGGCCTTCGATTACAGCAGCATGACAACAAAGCAGGCCACGGGAATGGCAATGTTGTCGTCAAGGCCATTGGGCGTAAACACTTCAGCCAACGAAGCAACTATTGCTAGCAGCAACACGGTAAGCAATGAGATGGGTAGCAGCCACCAGGCCAAGGCAGCGGCTAGCACGAACCCAAGTAGTCCGGTCCAGCGGCGATTATGACGCACGCGCGGGCCACCTAAAGCCGAGCCGATAATTGATGACAGCGAATCACCCACGGTAAGCATTACCAAGCTGGCAGCTGCCGCAACCGCCGCTTGCTCTGTGGTCAGCAGATGAGCCTGCTCAAAAACCTTAGCCAGCACTAAGGTAGCCAGGCTACCTAAGAAAAGGTAAGTAGAGCCCAACCACTGGCTAGCTTCGCTTGGCCGAATGACATGCTGTAGCACCCAGCGCTGCCATAGGCCGTCGGATGAAGCCCGCCGCCGGTACTGCTCAACCACCAATGACACAAGCGTCGCGCCAAGCGCTAGGAACAACGTAACGTCTAAGCCGGCCAGAGCCAGGGCCAAGACCATCCAAACCTGGGCTAGGTGTACCGCTTGTCGTAGCACCTCCGGTCGGGTAGGGCTTACCATAAGAGCGCATTGTAGCGCCTGGGATAGAGAGCGGCTACACTAGGCCTGTGGATACCACTCTTTCCCGCGCTATCCTCGAAGCTGTGGCCTGGGCCGACGGTTTCGATATGGCTCTAACTCCGTTCGAAATATGGCAGCAGCTGCCGATCCAGGCATCATTAGCCGAGGTCTTACAAACCCTAGCAATCAGCGATCAGCTATCAGCGACTCTTTACCAACAGGACGGGCTTGTAATGTTAGCTGGCCGTGAATGGCTAATCGCTGAACGCCGAAAGCAAATTGCCGCGGCCTGGCCCAAGTTCCGTAAACTATCGCGCCTGGCGCAAGTGCTAGGCCACTTACCGTTCGTGCGCATGGTCGCGTCGTGCAATACACTCGCTTTGGGTCACGCCAAACCAGCTGCCGACCTAGATCTACTAATAGTGACAGCATCTGGCCGGCTGTGGTCGTGCCGCCTGCTGTGCGTGGCTATGGCAAAACTCTTTGGTGGCCGTCCAACGCCTCGCCACCACGCCGACCGCTACTGCTTAAGCTTCTATGTGTCAGAGGACGACATGGATATTCAACGGTTTGAGAATCAGCCGGGCCAAGATCGCTACTTAGCGGCGTGGACCTCGTGGGTGCTGCCACTGTACGACGCTGGCGGGTAC
>CAYZDG010000131.1:0-1726 GCA_964477165.1 uncultured Gammaproteobacteria bacterium | reverse complement strand
GTGAGCGAGCGCGGACGTCGCGGTCTAATTGCCGTTGGTGTTTCCGCGGATCAAGTGGACGTAGTGCCCATTCCCGTGGATGTGTCGGCGTTATCGCGCCTTACTGCCGAGCGTCGATACGATGGGTCAGGCACGTCGTTGCTATATGTCGGCCGACTGGAACAGGAAAAAGGCGTGGAGATTCTCATTCGAAGTTTAGATCCAAGCTGGCGTCTAACCGTGGTCGGCTCGGGTAGCCTAGAGCGCGAGCTACGGTCGTTAGCGTCTGATCTTGGCGTGTCAGTGGCGTGGGCAGGGTATCAATCTGACTTACAGCAATATCTATCAGCTGCTGATATTGCCGTGTTGCCGTCACTGTCCGAGGGCTGGGGTCTGGCAGCAGTAGAAGCAGCCGCGTCTGGACTGCCAGTTGTAATGTCTGACGTTGGTTGTGCGGGCGAGCTACTGGTAGATGGTGAGTCTGCCTTAGTAGTGTTGCCGGGTGATGTTGACGCGCTTCGCGCCGCAATCCAGCGTCTTACATCCGATGTAAATCTACGCCGAGCACTTGGCAGCGCCGCGGCTCAAGCCACGTCTAAGCTGCCCGACGCTACTACGTTATTCGACGCCACTGCGCGATCCTATACCACCTGCCTATGAGCCGTCCGCAGCTCGCCTACATTTTGCCAGAGTATGACCCTGGCACGGCCACGCACTTCGCGCACCTGTACGACTTATTGCAGGTAGTCTGCCGCGATGTCGACGTCCACCTCGTTGTTGAGCGGGGGAGCGCGCCCGAGGGGCCGTTCGCTTCTACCACGGTGCTTCGCCACTCTGGCTTTGCTCGGCTTATAGAGGAGTACAGCGTCTTTAAGAAGTTGCGAATAGGTGGTTGCGCCAGGTTTTACACCCACTATTCGTTTACCGGCGCAATTGCCGCTGGGCTAGTTTGCCGCTCGAGCAACGCGACGTCGTTTTATTGGAACTGCGGCATGCCGTGGCTGTTCACGCCTCGTTTTGGCCAGGCGCGTCTATTGGATTGGATTAAGAATCGACTACCATTGCTGCTGGCGATGCGTCTATGCACTTATGTTGTTACTGGCACGGCCGGTTTGGCGCGGATGTATAGCCGCGAGTATGGAGTGGCCAGTAGTAAGTTTAAGGTGTTGCCCAACTGGATCTCACTCGAGCGCTTCTTTGCAGTACCGTCAGACGTGCGGGCGACGCACGGCATTGCGACCGACGCGCCATTGATAACTTTTGTGCACCGGTTATCTCCTCGCAAGGGCGCTGATTTACTAGTGCCAATCATGGCCGCGCTTAAGGATCGCGCAGCAGTGTTACTTGTTGTTGGTGGTGGGCCATATCAGCGTCTGCTTAAGCAACAGATAACAGCGGCAGGTCTAGATAGTCGAATCAAAATCCTTGGCAGTGTTCCCAATACGGATGTACCGGGCATTTTAGCCGCGTCCGACGTGTTGCTAATGCCGTCGCGTGAGGAGGGTTTTCCCCGAGTGCTACTGGAGGCCATGGCACTCGGCGTGCCGTTTGTGGCCGCTGACGTCGGTGGTGTTTCCGAAATAGTGCCGTCTGGTACGATGCTAGTAGCGCCAGAGGATGCTAATAGTTTCGCCGCCGAGGTTGATGCGCTGCTGGCCGATCCCGCCCTACGACGCAGCCGTGCCGACGCTGGCCGCGAGCACGTCCGTCAATATGATTTACCAGGGGTGGCGAAGAAATTCATCGA
>CAYZDG010000130.1:0-1765 GCA_964477165.1 uncultured Gammaproteobacteria bacterium | reverse complement strand
CGGCGGTGGGGCTTTTATGTTGACTGGAACAAAGTCGGTCGCCTGGCAGAGGAGTTCAAAGTCGAGCTTGGCATACTTGGTGCCGTCTTAAAGGCTGGCGATGCCGAGCTTACTAGTACAATCAGACGGTATCCAGAGGTGGTTCGGGTATTCCCGCACTTACTTGCAGTACGGGATAGTAGCATGGTGATACTCGAGGATGCAGAGCGCAGTATATATACGAATTATGATTTTAGTAGGCCCCCTCAAAACGCAGATGAGATTCAAAAGTGCGTCATATTTTGGAAAAAGTCTGGCTTAGCAGACGCCTTGCAGAATGTCCGAAACCTACACGATTATTACTTTGGGGTAGAAGTGGGGTCTGATACTAACGCTAGAAAGAACCGAGGCGGCACAGAGTGGGAGGGAATAATTGAGCCGCTCATTAAGTCGATAGCCGCGAGGCATGGATACACAGTTGAAGTGAGGCAGAAATTCGAGCGGATTATGGACGAACTCGGGTACCATGTAGAGAGGGATCTCGAGAGGAATATGGATTTTCTTGTTTATAAGGGAAATAAGTTTGTAGACATTGAGGCAAATTTTTTTTCTGGTTCAGGTACGAAGCTTGAAGTGCCAGGCGCCTATGTAAACAGGCAGGCAAAGGGTGACTACTCATTGTCATTCATACTCTTTACTGACGGCCCTGGATGGCTGACTGCAAAGTCCAGATTACATGAGTACTTCACTAAATTCCCCTGCGTTACAAATTACAAAATGGCCACGCAGGGTGTGCTTGAGACAGCTCTACAAAGGCTCCTTGGCTAGAACCTAATTAAGCAGTAAATACAATGTACTCGCATCAGTCAGTTCAGTATTTTTTAGGGCAGCATCGCTGATAAGTAGTTAAGTGACTTTGTGTAAGAACAACTCAAGACATAACGGCAATTAAACTTTTCATGCCGCCCAACCCCCACCCCTTGCCCCCCACCCCTCCCCAGCGTACGTTTCCAATATAGCCACCTAATTCTCACTATATGCTTATCCTATACATTCTCATCGGACTATTCGTATTCGTATTCCTGCCCAGCCTGCGGACGGTTAAGCAGTACAAGGAGGGCGTGGTGTTTAGGTTCGGCAAGATAGTGGGCAAAAGGGGCCCGGGCTTAAGCATGATCATCCCGTACTTCGAGCAGCTGGTAAAAGTAGACCTGCGCACCGTTACCATGCCCGTGCCCGCCCAAAAGATAATTACCAAGGATAATGTGTCGGTAGATGTTTCGGCCGTGGCGTACTACCGCATTGTGGATGTTATAAAAAGCATTGTCGCCATTCAAAACGTTGAGGCCGCCATCGACCAAATTGCTCAAACCTCGTTGCGTAACATTGTGGGCAAGTTCCAGCTAGACGAAATTCTATCAGAGCGCGAGACCATAAACGGGGAGATCACCAAGATACTAGATAGCTACACCGAAAGCTGGGGTGTGGTGGTGAGCTCGGTGGAGATAAAGGATATCCAGCTGCCAGATGATATGCAGCGGGCCATTGCCAAGCAGGCCGAGGCCGAGCGCGAGAAGCGGGCCAAGATTATTTCGGCCGAGGGCGAGTTCCTATCTGCCCAGAAGCTGGCGGATACGGCCGACATTATGATGGCGCATCCCATTGCCCTGCAGCTGCGCAATTTGCAAACCCTGGCCGAAATTGCCACCGAAAAGAATTCCACCATTATCTTCCCGGCCCAGCTAATGAGCACCGTCACCGATATTCAAAACTTTTTGAAGCAGGA
>CAYZDG010000129.1:0-1773 GCA_964477165.1 uncultured Gammaproteobacteria bacterium | reverse complement strand
GCTGCCTGGCGCGTAACCTGGCGTCGGCCTTGGTTGTGGCTGCTGGGCCTGTTCGTGGCCGCCATGGGCAACACTGGCGAGTACCAGCTATTCATCAACGCCTTTGACCGTCTAAACAACCCTGGGCAGGCTTGGTGGTGGCCTACAGCCTGGAATCCACTGGCTGCTGGTGCCGATGCCAGCACCCTAATATTTACCTTAATCGTCCTTGTTATTCTGCTGGCGATACTATGGATATCGGTACGCAGCAACAATGCTTTGTACTCTGCCAGCGACAATCTGCTGGCTGGCCGAAAATCTAGTTTAAGCGAAGCCTGGGCGCAGTCTGCCGGGCGGTTCTGGGCCACCCTTGGCTTAGTGCTTATTGGAAAAATTCTTACCGGCGTTTTACTGCTAATGGCCGTAGCGCCGCTGGTGCTAGCCATTGGCATGGGCAGCAGCCAAGCCGCCGTTATTATTGGCGGCGTGGTGGCCTTTGTTATTTTTGTACCACTGTGCATTACTATTAGCTTTGCTACTAAGTACGGCGTGGCCTACGCCGTTTTGGAACGCCGTCCCTTTGGGCACGCTCTGGCAGACGGCTGGATGCTATTCTGGCGCAACTGGCTGGTTAGCTTAGAAGTAGCGCTGATACTGTTCGCTATTGGCGCGGCTTTAAGCGTTGGCCTAGTGGTGGCGCACATCATCGTGCTAACCGTAGTGGTAGCGCTGAACACCGTGCTTGGCACCGTGGGTCTGCCCGTACTAATGGGTGATGTGGGCTTTTTGATTCTGCGGCTACTATCTAGCCTCATCTTACTGCCAATTATACTATTGGCTGGCAGCATGTTAGCGGTATTCCAAACAGCTGCTTGGACAGCCGTCTTCCGTTACACCTCGTCACAACGCGCTATACCAAAACTGCTACGACTACTTGCCCGTCGCGCCCCAGCCCCAGCACTCGTAGCGCCCGTGGCTCCCAACCGGCGCCGTTCCACGGTTTCCCGCCGCCGCAGCCGCTAATTAGCTAGTCGTATTTACCGAACAGCTGCCGATAGTGCAGACTGTAACTACTGTATGGACGAACCACATCTAGAAAGCACCACACCAGCTAGCGACCGACCCACTGTTGCTAGTGCCAGTACGGCCGAACACCTGCAGCACAAGATGGATGAGATGCAGCGCAAAGAGCTAGAGCAGCGCATCGAACGCGAGGCCGCGGCCAGTGGCTTCCCTTATATTAATCTGACCAGCATGCCCATTAGCCAAGAGGCACTAATGCTGCTGCCGGCAGACCAAGCGCAAACACTGGGCGCTATCCCCTTCTTGTACTCTGGCGGCGAGGTACGACTGGGGGCAGTAAACCCGGCTAGTCCGCAGCTGGCTGCTTTGGTTCATGACCTAGCCGAACGCCACCACGTGCACGTGGCTATATACGCCGTGTCCGAACCCAGCTTCCAGCACGGTTTGGCTTTGTACCGCACCCTGCCAAACATTGTCGACGTTACTCCGGGCGTAAGCATTAGCGCCAAGGATCTAGCGGCATTTCAAGACCAGCTGCATAGCTTTCGGGACCTTGAACAGCTAGCACCTCGGACTCCCACTTCACAGCTAGTTGCATTGCTGTTGGCCGGCGGCCTACATACCGAAGCCTCTGACATTCACCTCGAAGCTGGTGAAAAGGACGTAACCGTGCGCTTCCGCCTAGACGGCAGCTTGCAGCAGGTAGCGACATTGCCGACTGCCAGCTGGGCTAGCTTAGTGAACCGCATTAAATTGTTGGCCGGACTAAAA
>CAYZDG010000128.1:0-1785 GCA_964477165.1 uncultured Gammaproteobacteria bacterium | reverse complement strand
CCCCGATGGCAGCTACGGTACCATTTGGTACGACTAGACTCAAGTACCCTTGCATAATTGCATGAACGCTGCTAGCTTAGGCAGGTTAACTTTGGTGATTCATTAACATTCACGAGAGGAAGAATTATGATAGGCCACAGAAAGGGTCTAGCACGAGCGATCGATGGTCGAAGTTTAGATCAGTCACCGCGCTTGCCACTCTCTTTATGGAATAGCGTGCTGCGCGTAAACTCGAAAACAGGGTGGGGCAAAAGGCTGCGGAAGTGCTTCCCTGGAGTAACATACAAACTGACTGGTGAGGATCTAAACTACGTATGTGACTGCGGCGAATGTGGAAGAGTACTCACTAAATCTAGAACTATTACCTTGTATATGAATGACATTCTCATAGCTGGATTTTTCTCTGACTCTTGCCTACAGCAAAAAATGAAACAACTCGAAAAGAGTCGTAACTAACGCTCCACGGAACCGTGGGGCGTTTCCGTACGACAGGATGCTATACTATTGCCTTAACCGTGTTTGCCATAACCATTCGTATGTTCACGGAAAAATTCAAATTCAGTCCCGACTGGGGCATTCTCGCCTTGCGCGTGGGGTTAGCCGTTCCCCTCATTGTCCACGGCTGGGCTAAGCTCCAAAATATAGACCTATTTACCGGTTCACTAGCTGACATGGGAATACCAATAGCGGTGTTATTTGCCTGGTTAGTAACACTGCTCGAATTCGTCGGCGGTCTAATGATTCTGCTGGGCATGTGGACGCGCGTCGTTACAGTATTGGTAGTAATCCAATTCATATACATTCTATTCGCTGTTAAAGGCTGGGCTATCGGCGGCCAAGCAGACTTAGACTTCACAATAGTGGCCATGGCACCCGCCTTGTTTGCCTTAGGCAACGGCAAATTCAGCCTGCAGGCCATGTGGAGTAAAAGGTCGGTGATGCCGACAATATAAATTTACCTCTGATACAGAGGTGGCCAATAGGCCACCCGTAGCCCCGCAGGGGCGAAGGATGCCCCTCGACTACGCTACGCTACGCTCGGGACATTCGACTTCTCAGCCCATACAAGACTAGGGCTAAAGCGGTCGAAGACCATGAGCGAAGCTGTGAGTGAAACGAGCAACGAAATCGAATGGTGGGCGTGGGAGGAATCGAACCTCCGACCTCCACATTATCAGTGTGGCGCTCTAACCAGCTGAGCTACACGCCCAAGGGTAAATAAAAAATCCTAAATCCGAATGACTAATTAATTCAAAAAGCAAGGGTCAGGAGCCACCCTTCGCTCCTACGGAGCTACGGGTGGTGCCGAGGGCCAGGATCGAACTGGCGACGCCCAGCTCTTCAGGCTGGCGCTCTACCACTGAGCTACCTCGGCGTACCTTTAAACTATCAAGCTACTACTATCAAACTTTACCACTGCCCGCCGGAGGCGGGTCCGCCTTTGGCGGAAGCTACCTCGGCAGATGTAAAATTACGCGGACTATACCGTACCAGAATGGACTGCGTCGGACAAGAATGCGACAAGCCCGCCCTCTCGGGCGGGCTCCATTGATCCCTAAATAGCAATCGCAAGATTTTCGGCACGCATAATCTCCACTGATTGTCCTTTCACTGAAGGACGCTTTCTCAACCACCAGCTCCCCCGAAGCTCGTCATAGACGAGCGAAGGGGGACCGACTGTCCCCATGCCGCTCCCCGCGAACGGGGAAGAGCATGAGGACTAATCTCCTTAGAAAGGAGGTGATCCATCCACAGCTTCCGCTACGGATGCCTTGTTACGACTTA
>CAYZDG010000127.1:0-1836 GCA_964477165.1 uncultured Gammaproteobacteria bacterium | reverse complement strand
ACAGGAAATAGAATCTAGTAAGTAGAAAATAGAAAGTAGAAGAATTCAGAACACCAGAACGTCAGTACACCGGAACATCGGAGCACCAGTACACCGGAACACAGGGAACACGGGATAATGACAAATGTCCAATGACCAATGTCAAATGAAGATTCCTAAAACCTGAAACCTAAAACCTGAAACCTACTCATGAAGCTCGTTATTGCTACCGGCACTTTTGCGCCAGACACATCTGGGCCAGCTACCTATGTAGCCGAGCTAGCGCCGGCGTTGCAGCAGCGCGGGTGGAAGGTGAGCGTTGTTACGTATGGTGATGGGCCGACTAACTATCCATACCCTGTGCATCGCGTTAGTCGTCGTTATTCACTACTTGTTCGCTACTGGCTATACATGATAGCGGTGTATCAGCAGGCAGCGCAGTCGGATCTTGTTTATTTGCAGGGGCCGGTGAGCGAGGGTCTACCAGGTATGTTGGGCGCAATGCTGGCTGGAAAGAAGTTTTGTCTGAAAGTGGTAGGCGATTATGCTTGGGAGCAGGCAGCGGTGCAGATGGGGGATCGTCGTACGATTGACGAGTTCCAGATCACACCAAAGCAGGATAGAGGTCGCATTAAATTATGGCGTCGCATTGAGCGCTTGGTTGCTAAGAGGGCGCAGCTCGTCATTACGCCTAGTAAGTATCTAGAGGGCATAGTGGCTGGCTGGGGCGTGGAGCAGGCTCGTCGTCGCGTCATTCTTAACGCCTTTAAGCGGCAGGCGGTACCAGCCGAATCTCGAGAGCAGTCGCGGCAGCGCCTAGGCCTAACTGTGCCGACTATCGTTACCGTTGGTCGGTTAGTAC
This sequence comes from uncultured Gammaproteobacteria bacterium, assembly GCA_964477165.1. Classification (GTDB taxonomy): domain Bacteria; phylum Patescibacteriota; class Patescibacteriia; order CAYZDG01; family CAYZDG01; genus CAYZDG01. Next base: position 995 of record CAYZDG010000127.1, on the reverse strand, counting down.
CTTGGAAACATATTGATCAAATTATTGCGACACTGCCGATTATCCGGAAACAAGTATCTAATACGCGACTCGTCATTATCGGCGATGGGCCGGAGCTAGGTAAGTTGCGGGCGGCGGCGGCCGCTGGTGGCGTGGCCGACGCCGTTGATCTAGTCGGACAGTTGCCGTTTGACCAGGTCTTTACCTATATGGCCGCCGCCGACTGTCTTGTACTAAATAGCTCATATGAAGGTCTTTCCCACGTGCTGTTAGAGGCCATGGCCGCTGGCGTGCCAATTGTGGCCACGGACGTATGTGGAAATGGCGAGGTTATCCGTCATCGTCAAAATGGTTTACTGGTGCCGTTTGGCGATCAGGCCGCGCTGGTATCTGCCACTATTGAGTTGCTGACAAACCGCGAGCTGGCCAAGCAATTGGTAGCGGGCTACGCCCAGGCGTTGCGGCAGTTTGAGCCAGAACGTTTAGTTGAGCAGACGGCCACGGCACTAGAATCCTGCGTATGAAATTGCGGCTATTAATGATCAGCGGAGATCGCGCGGCGCTAAAGCCTGGTCCACTGCAGCGGCGGCTGATGCAGCTGGCCGAGCGCAGCGAGCAGCTACACGTCGTGGTGCCCGCGCTTAAACATCGTCAGCAACTGGGGCCAAACGTTTGGGTCTACGGCAGCGGGGGATCATCCCGTGTGGCGCAGTGGTTCAGTACTATTCATTTGGCGCGGCAGATTATCGCTCGGCACCAGTGCAACGTAATTACGGCGCAGGATCCGTTTGAGCTTGGTTTAGCAGCTTATCTCGCTCGTTTAGGAACTAAGGCAAAGATGCATCTGCAGGATCATGGAGCGTTTTTGGGTAATAAGATGTTTGCGACAATTTCTGGTCGGCGTCGATTTCAAGGCATGTTAGGACGATGGCTAGTGCGACGCGCGGCACGAGTAAGGACTGTGAGCGAGCGCGGACGTCGCGGTCTAATTGCCGTTGGTGTTTCCGCGGATCAAG
>CAYZDG010000126.1:0-1843 GCA_964477165.1 uncultured Gammaproteobacteria bacterium | reverse complement strand
CTTGCGCATCTCCTATTAGCAGTCTAGTATGTAGATTGCTAACTATGGTTCAGGCCATTACCCCCCGCCAACAGCAGCTTTTAGTTGCCCTTGTCGGTCAGTATATTAGCCAAGCCGAGCCGGTGTCGTCGCACCAGCTGGTGGGTCGTGGGCTAGATTTTAGCTCGGCCACTATCCGTAATGATCTGGTCGCCTTGGAGGAAGCTGGCTATTTGCGGCAGCCACATACCTCGGCTGGTCGCGCGCCGACCGAGCTTGGTTATCGTTTTTTTGTCGAGCAATTACCGCCTCAGCCTATTTTGCCAAAAGGCCTGCAAAGTCAGCTAGAGCGTGTCGTCGGTGCTGGTGAGGAGAACTTAAAGGCACTGGCGCAGGTAAGTAGCCGCGCGGCTGACGCGGCTGTGTTTGTGGCTTTTCGTCCGTATAACTACTACTACACTGGTCTGTCGTCGGTATTTAGCCGGCCAGAATTTGTCGAGACGAGTTTAGTTTGTAGCCTTGCCGAAGTATTGGATCATCTTGGCTCAACTTTAGAGCAGTTATGGGATGACGTTGGTGATGTCGACGTACGCATTGGTAGCGCCTGCCCATTTGGCCGGCCGTTTGCCACGGTAGTTGGTCGCACTGCTGGTGGCTCACTATTTGGTATTCTCGGTCCCCAACGTTTGGATTATGGACTTAGCCGCGGCATTGTTTCATTTGTAACTTCGCATAGCTAATAAAAATATATGAGCGTTAATCAGCAAACAGAACCAGCTACCGAGCCAGTTATGGATGATTTGGAGTTATTGCGCGCACAGTCGGCCGATAACCTTGCTGGCTGGCAGCGAGCTAAGGCGGACTACGCAAATTTAGAGCGGAATTGGCAGGAGCGGCAAGGTCAGTTTATGGAAATGGCGCGAGGCGCCTTAGCTTTGGAGCTGTTGCCAATTATGTCGCACTTTAATTTGGCCGTGGAACATATCCCCGAGGCGGCTAAGGACGAGGCCTGGGTACAAGGAATTATTCACATCCAGCGTGAGGTGCAGCAGTTGTTGGAAAAGATGGGCGTGCAGCCAATACCCGAGGCTGACGCGTTTGACCCAGCGCAGCACGAAGCAGTTGGCCACGAGCCCAGCGAACAGCCGGCTGGCGCCATCATCCGTACCGTCCGCCAAGGCTACGCCATGAACGACAAAGTAATTCAGCCGAGCCAGGTTGTGGTGTCGAGCGGTACGCTAGGAGCAGAAAGTAGAATCTAGAAAATAGAAAGTAGAATGGGGTCAGAATACAGAAATCAGAACGTCGGAACATCAGAACTTCAGTACACCAGTACACCGAAAAAATTCGAGATTCTAAATCCGAATGTCTAAAGACTAGAGACTAACAACTAAAGACTACGACCCCCCCTAAAACCTTAAACCTAACACCTACCTAATAACCTACTCATATGTCCCTTATCCGTTTTACCCAAGTCGATCCAATGCGTGAGTTTGAACAGTTACTGCCCGAGCTGTGGGGCAATCGCGTGGCTGGTATGGCTCCTAGTTTAGACGTGTACCAGACCGACCACGACGTGGTCATCGAGGCGCCGCTGCCTGGTATCGACGCGTCCAAGGTTCAGGTTAGTATCGAGAACGACGTGTTAAGCATCTCGGGCCAGCACGAGCAGAAGACCGAGGTAGATGATCAGCGTTACTATCGGCGCGAGGTGCGGCGTGGCCAGTTCCACCGCTCGGTAGCTCTGCCGACAGCCGTGGATGGTCAAAAGGCCAAAGCTAAGTATGAAAGCGGCATCCTAACTATTACTGTGCCAATTCAGGAGCGAGCTAAGCCGACGCAGGTAAAAGTGGAAGTCAGGTAG
>CAYZDG010000125.1:687-1901 GCA_964477165.1 uncultured Gammaproteobacteria bacterium | reverse complement strand
CGTTATCCCGCAGAAGCCCCTATACAACACGTCATCCTGAGCGAAGGTCGCCTCAGGCGACCGAAGTCGAAGGATCTACCTTTCATAACGCACGTTATAATCTGCTAGATCCTTCGGTCGCCTGCCGGCTCCCTCAGGATGACGAGTTTTAGAAGGCTCGGGGTCAGATGACGAATTATAAAAAGCCCCCGCGTAGGCAGGGGCTTTTAGTTGTTTGTTGTTGTGGCACTTAGGCGGCGCCGTTGGCCGTAATCCACCAGGGTCGGTATTTGTGGACCAAATAGTAATCCAACAAGCCCAGCCCGGCGCCGGCAATGCCGCAGGTAATTACAGAAAATAGTAGGCCGTCAAATAATTGGTAGGCGAAAATTCCGCCCAGCGTACCATCTGTGCCGCACAGTAGCCGTTTGTCGCTGTGAATAGCCTTGAAAACTTCGACCACAGCATGCCAAAAGTAAATAAGTATACCTGGTATCCACTTTGGTGCTCTGCCGATAACATACCGGAAGACTAAGTAGATTGGCCAGGCGACAAATATGCTGACCAAGTTGGCTTTCAGCAAATAGTCTCTGTGGCGGTGGATATAGTAGGAGTCACCATTGTTTAAACATTCGTATCGCTCATCCCATATCTTTTGGAACCGTAGCAACACAAGTCCACCTGCTGATCCAACTACCATAAAGACGAGCAGGATGCTAACGGCGGCCTTATACAGCTGCTGATCTTGTGGAGGATACTGCCACAGCAGGTACCACACTAGTAGTATCGCAGGTGATAGGACATTTAAGGTCGTGGCACACCGCCATAGGTACAATTTTCGACGGAGCGGGTTATGCCTGTGGAGTAGACGATATTCTTCTCCCATCTTGCGTAGTTCGCCCGACAACTGATTTGCGACATTTCGCACCGCTGCCACGACACCATCAAACTCGAAAGCCAGATAGCCAGCCGGAAATCCGACTACTATTCCAACCCACCACCATGCTGGAGCAATCAATTTTGCCACCAGTGCAAAGAGTGCACCGCCTATAAAGCAGGCGATAGCGATTTTCCGGGTATCGTTCTTCATTTTTGGCCTCCTTTGGCCTTTAGTTTGTCAAAGAAATTGGGAAACTTATGATGCCGTTTGTATACTAGGTTTGTTTGGGTTTAGCAAGGTGAACTTTCGACAAGTGCGCTAAGCTGGCCTATTATCCACTTCTATGGAGCGTCGC
>CAYZDG010000125.1:0-677 GCA_964477165.1 uncultured Gammaproteobacteria bacterium | reverse complement strand
CCCTGTGCTTTCTAGGGGGTGCTCAACCCCCCCGGCCCCCCGCCTCGGATATCGTTTACATATAATTACTAATGATGTCATGGCTATAGAGCGGGTGCGCTTTCGACAAGGCGCCGCAGTTAGCCTATTATCCATTTCTATGGAGCGTCGCTATATCACCACCCCCATCTACTACGTCAACGACGTGCCGCATATTGGCCACGCCTATACTACTGTGGCGGCAGACGTGGACGCGCGGTCGGCGCGGCAGGGTTTGGGTAACGATAATGTCTACTTCCTTACGGGTACCGATGAGCACGGCAGCAAGATAGCCCAGGCCGCGGCCGAACAGGGCGTACCTACCCAACAGTTTGTGGATCAGAACGCCGCGGCGTTTAAGGCCGCCTGGAAGCTGCTTAATGTCTCCAATAATGATTTTATCCGCACTACCGAGCCACGACACGTGTTGGCAGTGCAGCAGATTCTGCGGCAGCTGCGAGCGGCTAAGGCGCCCGACGGTCAACCCGCGGTGTACGAGGGCGAGTACGAAGGGTTGTACTGCGGCGGCTGCGAAAAGTTCTTGCTGCCGAGCGAGTTAGTAGACGGCTTGTGTCCAGATCACCCAAAGTGGAAGCCGCAGGTGGTGAAGGAGAGGAACTGGTTTTTTAGGTTGAGCGCATACCTAAATCAGATTGAAG
>CAYZDG010000124.1:0-1905 GCA_964477165.1 uncultured Gammaproteobacteria bacterium | reverse complement strand
GTCGCCGAAACATCGGGGCTCTCTGCGGCCGTCCCACCAACGTTCATGCTGCCGCCGGATCTGGCAACGGGGTAAAGGGCAGCTTGCTGCAGCTGCGGTCAACGCTGCAGGCTAGTGCCGATGCCAGCTTGCCCGAGCCGCAGAGTAGTTTGCTCGCTGGCATTTTGTGGGGCGCCCGCACTGGTCTGCCTAGCTCGGTGCAAAATGACTTTAAGGTCGCGGGTATGTCCCACCAAGTAGCAGTGAGCGGGTTTAATACTAGTATTATCGCAGCCGCCTTAGGCGCCACTTTATTTCGGCTAGGCTTGAGGCGAGGCGCAGTGGCGCTACTATCTGGTATTGGCATCGCGGCATTTGCCGTGCTTAGCGGCGGGTCGGCCGCGGTTGTCCGTGCCGCAGCCATGTCGTCCGCGGTGTTAGCAGCGCGCGCTGTAGGCCGACCCGCCGCGGCCGGTTACATTCTTATCGTAGTAGCCACAGGTATGGCTTTGTATAACCCATGGCTGGTGTACGACGTGGGATTCCAATTGTCGCTGGCCGCTACCGCTGGGCTGGTGTATCTCGGTTCCGTCATCAGTCCATATCTTGGTTGGCTGCCAGAACGATTCGGCCTACGCGAGAACATGGCCACAACGTTAGCGGCCACACTATCTACATTACCCATTACCGTGGCGCACTTTGGACAGTTTTCAATCGTTGGTCTGTTAGCGAACGCCGTCACCTTGCCGTTACTGTCATTTACCATGGCCGTGGGCGGATTAACTATTGGTCTAGACTTAGTACATCCTCTGCTTGGCGCGGCAGTCGGTCTTATTGCTTGGTTACCACTGTCTTATCTATTAGGTGTGGCGCACTTAGCCGCGCTAGTTCCCGGCGCCGCGGTTATTACCCAGCCATTAGGATGGTGGGCGGTATTTTTTTATCTGCCGCTGCTCGCGGCGTTGTATCGCCGTCGGCCTAAAATAGTATGTCCAGCCGTCGCATCTACGCCTTAAGTGTTGTCGTCGCGGCTATCCTCGGCTGCGCAACAGTTACTTGGTATTTAGATAGTCGTCCCGCGCTGCTGACCGTGGTGGTGTGCGACGTGGGTCAGGGTGACGCCATTCTTATTCGTACTCCCTCGCGACAAGATATATTAGTAGATGGTGGCCGTACTGACGGCCAGGTGCTGGCCTGCTTGGGCCGCCATCTGCCGCCGTGGGATCGCACCCTAGAATTAGTTGTGCTTACACACGGCGATTCCGATCACGTTGGCGGGTTGCCGCAGGTGGCGGCTCGCTATGGTATCGACAGAGTAATAGATAGCGGCGTAGCAGCAGATAGCACAGTTTTCAAGACTTGGATTGATAGTTTGCGGCAGCAGGGCCTCGTGGCGCAGGCAGTGGCGGCGGGGGATACCTTTGACCTTGGCAGTGATATTCGTGCTGCCGTCTTATGGCCAGGATCCAACGCCGACCGTAGTGATAGGAATCAATCAAGCGTGGTGCTGCGCCTATCGTATGGCACCAGCTCTATTTTGCTAACTGGAGATATAGCCGCGGCCACGGAGCAAATGATTGTGGCTAGCGGCCAAAACGTGTCTGCCCAACTGTTAAAGGTCAGTCATCACGGCAGCCGTTTGTCGTCCGACCCTGCTTTTTTGGCAGCGGTAGATCCAGACGTCGCTCTTATCTCGGTTGGGACAACTAACAGCTTTGGGCATCCGGGACAAGAGACGCTGGATAGGTTGGCCGCGGTCGGGGCACTGGTATATCGCACCGACCAGTCTGGCGACCTAGTTTGGCAGACAGACGGTGTGGCGTGGCGGTAGGGACTGATAGCCATCAATCCTTACCTTGATTTTTACGCCGCTAGTTTGCTAATATAACCTCTATGCCTCCGGCCACCAAGCAGCAGGTACTCATC
>CAYZDG010000123.1:0-1908 GCA_964477165.1 uncultured Gammaproteobacteria bacterium | reverse complement strand
ACTATCAAATTAGCTGACGATTCATTGCGTAGCAGGCTTGCTACAGCCATGCCAGATTCATTCATAAATGTTTGCGGCTTGGCCAGCGCTACTGCCCCGTCGTCCGTTACGCTAATAAGCGCGTTCGCTTTCTTATCCATCTTCCATGCTGACGCACCCAAAGCCTCGCGTACCGCGTCCACCACCGCGAACCCCACGTTATGCGGGGTGTCGTCATATTGCTTGCCAGGATTACCTAGGCCGATGATGAGGAAGTGAGGCATGTGTGTATGAAAATCCGAATGACTAAATCCGAATGTCTAATTAATTCCTTAGTCATTATGATTTAGTGCTTAGGATTTATTTAGTAGCGTCGCACGGCAGGCTTATACTTCTTTTTCACCCGACCACCACCCATGGTGGCTTGCTGTAGGTCGATATGTATTGGCACGCCCACAAAGCCGAATTTTTGGCGCAAGGCATTTTGCAAATAGCGCACATAGGCGGGGGACAGCGGGTGAGCCGCTCGTACCTGCATGGCAAAGCGCGGTGGGTTGGTTCCGACTTGCTTAAAGTCTGACAAGAAAGGTTTAGTACGGCCGCTGGAACTAAGCGGCCTTTGTTTAGTCATGGCCGCCTTTAAGAATTTTGCTAGAGCATTGTCGGTAATGGTGCGGCCACGTTCGGCATAGACTTCGCGGATGGTTGTCAGCAAGGCTGGTACACCTTGCCGTGAAGCAGCCGAGGTAAAGGCAATGGGAGCCCACGAAAGAAAAGGGAAGCTGTTGCGGTAGGCCGCGGCCCACTTCTGCGGCGACTTCTCATCCTTATCCGGCAGTAGATCCCATTTGTTGGCTACGATAATAAGGCCGCAGCTGACTTCAGCTGCTAGGCCGGCCAGATGTCGATCTTGGTGCGTCAGTGGTTCACTGGCATCGGTGACGAGTAAGGCGACGTCACAGCTATTCAACGCGGCCAGCGTTTGTGCCTGGGCTTTTTTCGCTACTGGGTCGTGGGTAGGACTGCGGTTGATGCCAGCGGTGTCAGTGAGTTCGAATAGTTCACCATGATCAACAAGATTTACACTGATAGCATTGCGGGTAGTGTGCGGCTGGCTACTAACTACCAGGCGGTGCTGTCCCACCAGGGAGTTACCGATACTAGATTTACCCACGTTGGTGCGGCCAAGCATAGCGATGCGTATCGACGGAACTAATGGCGTCTCCAGTGGTTGGCGCAGATGGCGTTCGCTTAGGCGCTTGAATACCTCATCCAACAAGTCGCCAACACCGCTGCCATTGGTGGCCGAGGTGGGATAGGCTTGGCCCAGACCGAGTGTGGCAAATTCAGCGGCGTCAGCGCGCATACCAGGGCGGTCTGTTTTATTCGCCACGACCACAACGCGGTCTTTGCCTAGACGTTTGCGTAAGTCGGCCGCGAGGCGACGGTCATCGGGCATTACACCCTCGCGTACATCTAGCACAAATAGAATAAGCTGCGCTCGATCCATGGCTAGTTTTGCCTGTTCGGTTATGGCGCGTTCTAGTTCGGTGCCGTTGGGTAGGTCGAGCCCGCCGCAGTCAATTACGGTCGCGCGCCGGCCAGCCCAAAAAATTACGCCTTCATGCCGGTCACGGGTGGTACCAGCCTTACCTTCAACCAGGGCAGCATGGTGCCCGGTTAACCGATTAAATAGGCTAGACTTGCCGACGTTGGATCGTCCGACGAGGGCAATTGTGGCGGGGGTTTTCTCCATAACCCTCGTTATACCCCGCCACCGAAGTCTAGGCCAAGGAGAACAACAAAGTCAGCAGTGGAGGTGCTTGTGCCGGTGAGTACTAAACTGCCGGGAAAAATTTCGGCTAAGCGGCTGCGCGCCAGAGGCGCATTGCCACCCGAGTGGTCGTAAATAACGGTTCGGACTACGTC
>CAYZDG010000122.1:0-1968 GCA_964477165.1 uncultured Gammaproteobacteria bacterium | reverse complement strand
CTAGTGGCGTAATATTCTTGGTGCCTTACTGCTAATTGCGCGGCTGACGCGCCGTTAAGGTAAACGGTTTGGTAACCAACTGGGTGAGCCGTGCGGAACATATATCGTCTGCCGTCGCTGTACACAATTGGTGGTGCTGCCGCTAGGTCGGTAAAACCATCAGCGTATTCGGTACTATCAGCTAGATACAGCTGCTCGCGAAAGACTAATTTATGGTGCCGCGACGTAATCCGACGCACAAATATATCCTGATTCGTTCGCAGTTCAACAAAGTAGACACCCTCGGCTAGGTTTGGCACATGCAGGCTAACGCTGCGACGAGGCGAGGCGCCAACGCGATCGCTAACGCGACCATCATCCGGCAATATATCGGTATAGACGACCTTGCCGGCGGCTGTTCGCACCACAAAGGCAGTCGGGTCTGGCCCGGGCGTGCGGTTATTATCCTGCAGGTCAAACTTTAAATCCAGGCTCGGCGACCCAGTGCTAGATGCCGCGACGTACACAGCCAACTCCATTGGTCCGCGCAGAGTGGCATTAATGATCAACGGTTGATTTGGATCCCGGTAATTTGGGAGCTTGAACAACCTATCTAGACCGTAGTTAAACGTGGCTACGCGGTTACCTTTGTTAGTATCGGCTAAAAACTCGGCGATGGTTTTATATCGTCCATACTTCTGCCACAACGTTAGTTCGCCGTCTGTTATTTTTGGCCAGGCTAGTTGATCTAGCTGCCGGTGCTGCAGTGGCTGCAAATAGTACTGCCACTCCCCTGCCCCGGCCATAGCCAAACCAGCTTCTAGTAATGTCTCATCGCGATTGTCTATCTCCAGGCTAAGGGTAAGGGCGTCATAATTACTCGGCACACGAACATCTAGATAAACTGGCTCGGCCTTAACCGTGGCTGTTCCTGTCTTATCTACTGTTACGCGGTTCTGCGGCACCAATGGACGTATGGCGGCGTTGCCCAAGCCAGCTAATGCCCTAAGTGTCCGTGTGCCATTAGGATTAAAATCAATAATTAGTAACGCGCCAATGGCCACCACGGCTATTAGCACGGATATTAGGCGGCTATACCTCATAACGGCAACAACTCCTGCAATACTAAACCCTCAATTAGATTTAAGCGCTGCCCAATAGCTAGCCCCGCGGGTAAACCCTGCCCACCAAGCACTGCCGCCTGTCGGCCACTACGCAGTTGGTCGGCTAAACCTCCGCCCGAAGCAAAAGCTGTGGGCCGATAACCAACAAATAACTTATCTAGACGTCCCGCGATAATTAGGGTGGCCTCATCTGTTGCGTCTAGAACCTGCTGCTGAATGGATGCGTTCACCGTCAACGTCTGACGCACTGCCTGCGTGCCGTCCCCCGGTGCTGTTACAACAATGCCGTAACTAATAGCAGCGGCTAGAGCTACAGCGGCAACCGTTCCAACAGCTGCAAGGCGCGTGGCTAAGCCAGCCGCGAGTGGAATTAACAGAACCAACAGAGGTAGTAAGTATCGCACCTGTGAATTACCAATAGTCGGCTCGGTTATGCCTGGACTATCGTGTACTACATAGCCGCCATAGATTGCTAAAAGACCCACGGCTACCACGAGCAGGACAATTAGGTAGCGCCGACTGCCCGCAACGCCGCGCATGGTAGTAGCTACACCAACAGCAGCTAGTGCCAGCAAATAACCGTGAAGCTCTACAACATATCGCCACACGTTGGTTGCTAGAGTGCGAGCATTAATCGAGAATGGTCCGCCGTCCCCCGCGCTGGCCAATGAGTAGCCGCTACCTAGTAAATAGCCGTAGGTTGTTAATTGGATCCAGATAGCGGCAATAACTGGAATAACAAAACCAAGCGCGGCCAGACCGAATTGTCGCCATGTTATCCGTCCGACCATCATTACTGCTGCGGCCGGTAAAACCCAGAGTGCTTCATGCGGCCGGATAGCTAGAGCTAAACCAAGTGCTAATC
>CAYZDG010000121.1:0-1969 GCA_964477165.1 uncultured Gammaproteobacteria bacterium | reverse complement strand
GCCATTGGGGTGACAGTTGCCGTGGATAAAACAACCGCGACACTACTGACACAATATCAATCGTTTATCGAACGCGCTGCCCAGTGCACCTTGCAAATCGCTGCCAATGGAACCACCACTCCAACCCTGACCTACCAGATAGCGCGTAATGAGACTAAGGTAGCGCGAGAAAAATTTGAACTGGAAAAATATATTACTAGCCTCAAATCTAAGCTGGACGACGCTAGTTTTACTAGCCGCGCCCCGGCCACGGTGGTAGAGGAGCAAAGACGAAAGCTAGCCGAGGCGCAAACAAAACTACAGCAACTGGGATAAAATCTATTACACCGAAAAGAGCCCCGCGTTTACGCGGGGCTCTTAGGTTGTTACTTATTACTTCATTGTTGCAAGAGCGTTGAACTGAACTTCAGTGAATGCCTTCTGCATTACTTCGCAGTTGGCAAAGGCTGCCTGGGCTTCATCGCGGCTCCGAGGCAGTTTACCGACTCTTTCCGGATTCTCGTAGGCGTTGAAATCAATCACCTCGGGTGCCTTGAGTCCCTTTTCAATGCCCCATAGGCCGGCGCCGAGCATACCAATGTACAACGCGAGAGGGTGGGCGCTACCCGGGCTGGGTACACGAAACTCTACGTGGTACGAATCGTGCGTGTTGCCGGTCAAACGGAAGCTGCAGGTACGGTTGGCCCAACCAAAGGCGTTACTCACCGGCGCCTCGAAGCCCGGCGCTGCCAACCGCAGCCAATCTTCTTGCCGCAGGTTACCCAAAAAAGACAACGCGGGCGCACATTCGTACAATCCGCCGAAGAAATGTCCGCCAATTTCGGTGAAAGTACGATCGGCATTGAACAATGCATTCTTGTCTGTCTTCGCGTCCTTTACTGACAGGTGGGTATGCAAACCAGAACCGTTACATTTCTCTCTTGGCTTTGCCTGGAAGATAGCCTTATACCCTGCTAACCTCGCAAGCTCCTTGACTCCAATCCGCAAAACCATGTAATCCTGCGCGGCGCTGACCAGATCTGTAGCAGCTGTATTTATCTCCACCTGCCGAGGCGCCACCTCGGTGTGTGCCACTATTACATGGAGACCAGCAGCGGCTAATCCACCCAGAATGGAATCGACAACTTCAAATAACGGATCCTGATCAGGCAATCGCTGAAAGCCATCTGTGTCGCCAACACCCTTCACCCACGGATCTTCCAGCGATCCATTTAGCAGTCGGAGGAATAACTCTACCTCGAGTCCACCGAGGAAGGTGAGATGAAATTCCTTCTCTGCTTCAGCTAGAAGCCTGATGAGTTGGGTACGAAAGCAGCCTGGGTTTGCCATGCCGGTCACTGGATCCACGACATTGCCGAAGCCAATTGCTATACCATGGTAACCAGGCAGGCGGTAGACTGATCCGCAGTCTACCTTAATCCGTGCATCAGATTTTTCAATAGACCCAAACGGCTCGATGCTACTGCCTTCACTGCTCTGGCCGACGCTACACAGCTGCGACAATTGACGAATAGATACGCGTGGGCCACGTCCGCGACCATGAAGATCTACGGTGACCGGATAAATACTATGGACACCCTCACTCTCCAACACTTTCGCCAACCTGCCAGGATCGCTAATTTGACGCTTTGTCTTCTCGCCGAATGGCTGAATTATTCTTTCGATTCCATTGTTCACGGTTAGCTCCTTTTGTGCTAATTCCTCGTACGTTAATGCTACTTACTATCAATGTTCATTATGACCGAACCCTACCCGCCGGGCAGGGGCGGGGTCAAGCACGCTATAAAATTATGATGATGATGGCCATCGGCCACCCGTAGCTCGCCTCCGGCGAGCGAAGTATGCTCCTCGACTCCTCAATCATCGTCACAATCGCTAAATTATGTAGTCGTAAACCATATCTTTAACTCTAGTCCGCCTCCGCTAAAGCTACGGCGGACACCCTTCGCACAATAACCAAACCTATCTC
>CAYZDG010000120.1:0-1978 GCA_964477165.1 uncultured Gammaproteobacteria bacterium | reverse complement strand
TGATCGCGGGAGAGTTTGTCGGGCGTGGTGACAATGACGGTTACTAGCTGATCACCGCGGCCGCTGCGGTGTAGATGCGGCATACCTTTGCCGGACATTTTGAGGACTGTGCCGCTCTGCGTGCCGGCCGGAACCTTTAGCTTGGCCTGACCGTCGATAGTTGGCACCACCGCTGTATCACCCAGGGCGGCCTGGCGAATATTAATCCGCAGATTAAAACGCAGGTTATCGCCATCGCGGACTAAATGAGGATGTGGGGTAACGCGGATAACAACATACAAATCACCAGGCTGGCCACCCTTTAGACCCGCCTCGCCCTGGTGCTGCAGCCGCAATGTCTGACCATCCGCAATACCAGCTGGGATGGTAACGCTCAACGTCCGCTGGCGACGCACACGACCCTGACCGCCACATTCCTTGCACGGAGCCGATACCACCGTACCCTCCCCATTACAGGTAGTGCACAATGTGGATGTTTGAAACGCGCCAAAAAATGTATCCTGGCGGCTTTGAACCGCGCCGCTGCCCTTACAAGTAGAGCAGGTGCTGCGGCCGCTACCAGGCTCACCACCAGCGCCTTTGCAGTGCTCACACATCGAAGCCACATTAAGTTGCACTGTCCGCTTCATCCCATTCGCGGCTTCGGCCAGGCTGATGGTTAGAGTGGCCTCAACGTCGGCGCCGGCCTGGCGACCGCTGCTGGTACGAGTGGATCTAGACCTACCAGCACGGCCACCGCCAAAGAAGGAGCCGAATAGATCATTGAGGTCGCCTGCCTGGCTAAAATCGAACTGCGTGCCGCCGGCGCCGAATGGATTACCACTAAAGCCGCTCGATCCCCCACCACTGAACTTGGAACCAGCATGGCCAAACTGATCATAGGTCTGGCGCTTTTGGGTATCAGACAGCGCTTGGTAAGCCTCATTAAGTTCTTTAAATTTAGCTTCATCCCCACCCTTTTTATCTGGGTGCAGCTGATGAGCCTTCTTGCGGAAAGCCTTCTTGATGTCATCAGCGGACGCGCCGCGAGCTACGCCTAAAATGTCGTAGTAGTCGCGGGGCATAGAGCTAAAAAATGACTAAATCCTAAATCCGAATGACTAATGAATCCCTATCAAAAGACTTCGTCGCTGTGGATTCAGTTTCGTCATTCGGATTTCGTCATTAGACATTATACTTATTTCTTTTCCTCAAACTCGGCGTCAACGGTCTTAGCCTCTTCGGGTTTGGCCTCGGCCTCGGCAGCGGGCTGCCCGCCCGTAGGCGCGTCCGCTGGCTTTTGATACATCGACTCACCAACCTTCATTAGTGCGGGCTGGGCAGCGTCCAGTTCGCGACGAATGGCCGCGGCATCATCACTGTCCTTAACCTTTTTAATTGCTTCAATGGCCGCCTCGGCGCCTGCCTTTACGTCAGCGGGCACTTTGTCGCCAGCGTCGCGCAAGCTGCGCTCGGCGCTAGTTACCATGGCGTCGGCAGTATTGCGGGCATCGGCTAACTCGCGCTTAGTGCGATCCTCATCCGCGTGCAGCTCGGCATCCTTCTTCATTTTTTCCACCTCATCTTTGCTCAAACCGGATGAGGCCGTGATGGTAATGGCCTGCTCTTTACTGGTGGCCTTATCCTTAGCCGCAACCTTGAGGATGCCATTGGCGTCAATGTCAAAAGATACCTCAATCTGTGGCACCCCGCGTGGCGCGGTTGGAATGCCCGAGAGCTGAAACTTACCCAGGCTCTTATTGTCGGCCGCCATCTCGCGCTCGCCCTGCAGCACGTGGATTTCTACCGTGGTCTGACCATCAGCGGCGGTCGAGAACGTCTCGGACTTAGCCGTGGGCACAGTGGTGTTGCGCGGGATAAGAATAGTGCGCACACCGCCCATTGTTTCGATACCTAACGAGAGAGGCGTTACATCTAGCAATAAAACATCCTTAACGTCGCCCTGCAAAATGCCGGCCTGAACCGCGGCGCCAATAGC
>CAYZDG010000119.1:0-2021 GCA_964477165.1 uncultured Gammaproteobacteria bacterium | reverse complement strand
TATCATATCTGCATTATTCTGTCAATAGCGAGCAAAAATAGGCAAAGAGCAGGCTGTTTAGCCTGCTCTTGTTGCTTACTTACTTGCGGCCGCTTTTCGCGGCAGGAGCTTGTTTTCAATGGCCTTGCAGATGCCATTTATGTCGCTCTCCATGAGGTCGAGGCAACCATTTGGTTTCTTCCCAATGTCCGCGCCGTTGTGGCCACTCATTCGAATGGTAATTATAGGGCACACTTGGTATCCCTCTAGCCCAGCGGCGATGTCCCAGGAGCTTACCTCGTTTTGCGGCCAGCCCAGAAGGATAACGTGTGGTTGGAGTCCAAAAATCGTGGCCGCAACATCTTCAGCTAGCCCGTGCGGAGTAACGTCGATGTACTCAATCTCCTTTGACTGTAGCAGATGATTCATGTGTTGCTCTGCTGCCATTTTCAAGTTATCGGTGAGGTGGGACATGCCGATAACAGCGATCCTTATTTGCTCATCCACAACTATCCTTCCCTTCCAGTTAAAGTTCGGTTAATGAACGCATTTCTACACCCTGTTCGGCAATTGGTCAACTGCCGTGGTAATCTAACCATATGTCCCAGTACTACAACCCCCACCGGAGTAAAAATTTATATCAGCCGGGAGATGCCCAGCCGTACCGTTTGAGCCGGTCAAAAATCGACAACTTTTTAAACTGTCCTCGCTGCTTTTATTTGGATCGGCGGCGTGGAGTGGGCCAGCCACCTAGTTTTCCCATGAATTTAAACTCGGCCGTGGATGCGCTGCTAAAGCGTGAGTTCGACATCCACCGCGCTCAAGGCAACCCTCATCCCTTGATGGCAAAGTACAAGATCGACGCCGTGCCTCTGGCTCACGAAAAGATGAACGAGTGGCGCGACGCCTTGTACGGCGGCATTACTTATTTGCATAAGCCGACCAACTTTTTTGTTACTGGTGGCGTGGACGACGTATGGGTGAATCCGGCTAAAGAGCTGATTATCGTGGATTATAAAGCCACGGCTAAGGACGGTGAAGTGAACCTGGATGCGCCCTGGCAGATTGGCTACAAGCGGCAGATGGAAATGTATCAATGGCTTTTTCGGCGCAATGATTTTGTGGTAACGCCCACTGGTTATTTTGTGTACTGCAACGGCAATGCCGACGCCGCGGCTTTTGACGGCAAGCTTGAATTTGATATCAAGGTTATTTCTTACACTGGCGATGACAGCTGGGTTGAGGGCGCGTTACTAGCAGCTCACCGCTGTTTAAATAGCGACCGCGTGCCAAAAGCTGGGGCAGATTGCGATTATTGTCGTTATCGCGCGGCAGTAAGGGCCGTGGCTAAGTCAGCTTGAATGCAATGAACCCTCCCGTTGTTGGGAGGGCTCAAGTTGTTAGACGTGTTGCGGAAATCCAGCCGGGGTAAGGAGCGGCAGCAAAAGTCTTTCGGCCTCGGCCTGCCGGACGAGCGCAGACTTGCAAAAGACGGCGTGCGGCTTGAGCGAGTCCTGCATCTGCTCGATGCGCCGCCGCTGCGCTCCGAGGTTGTCGCTCATCAGTGCCACTTTTATACCTGGGCAGTGGCAGCGGATCTCTTTGCAGAGATTTATGCCGCAGGTGCCAGGCATAGCGCAGTCGCAAATCACAAGCGCCAGATTATTGCGCTGCTGGTAAGTGTACATCCATGGGTCTGGCAGGGTTTTGTCCCCGGGGTCGTTTAGCAAGAACTCAACGTCATAATCTGGAAACCAGCCGGCGGACAGTCGCTGTAGGGTATCCCCGAAGCCGGATTCATCATCAATGATGAGAATTTTTTTCCGGCTGTTCGCGTCAAACCTGAATAATGACTCCTCCACTCTTTCCGTCCTTTCTTAATATAAATGAGCCGCGTGAGTTGATTTGATTTCTAGCACACTATTGTATTTATTGCAAGTGCCTGCGTCGGGTATTAGCGCCAGTCTCAAGTATTTGCTAGAATTAATAACCTATGTACCGAATTGGACACCGCGGGGCGTGTGGATATGAGCCCGAGAACA
>CAYZDG010000118.1:0-2055 GCA_964477165.1 uncultured Gammaproteobacteria bacterium | reverse complement strand
CAAGTAGACGGCCGCCCAGCTACCAGCGTGCACGAGTGGCTAATGCCTGGCGCCAAGGTATTACTGCAAAAACCAATCGCACCAAAGAGTGAAAAGGTGCCGACTATAAAAGTTCTCAAAAAATCTGCCGACTACTTGATTATTGCCAAACCAGCCGGCATTGCCGTACATGGTGGGCCCGGTGTTCACGGCGTAACGATTGTCGACTGGTTAATAAAAAAATTCCCCGAGGTTCGGGGTGTTGGAGATGACCCAATACGACCCGGCATTGTGCACCGACTGGATAAGCCAGTAAGTGGCTGCATGGCTATTGCGCTGACGCAACCAATGTTCGACCTCCTTAAGGAGCAATTCACCAGCCGCAAGGTGCGCAAGGAGTATGTGGCGCTGGTTTACGGCATAGTAAGAAATGATAGTGGCACTGTAAGCGTACCTATTGGCCGCAGCCACGCCGGTCATTTTGCCGCGCATACTAAAAGCCGCGAAAACACAGTTGACCGTGATGCCATTACAGATTGGTCTGTACTACAGCGCTTTACTAATTCCACACTACTTTCGTTGCACCCGGCCACCGGGCGCACTCACCAGCTGCGGGTACATTGCAAATTCATGGGCCACTCTATTGTCGGCGATACCGTATACACCACCCGCAAACAACCGTACCGCCTGCCGCCACTTGAACGATTATTCCTGCACGCCGCCGAATTAGAATTCACCGGCCTTACCGAAAAGCAGATTCATGTCTCTTGCCCGCTGCCATTAGAGCTCACTAGTTACTTAAATCAACTTAAAGATTCGAAAGTCTAAGTATATTTTTGTCATTAGGATTTCGGATTTTCTGTGTTCTCGTATACTGGTGTTCTGGTGTTCCGACCCCTTCTACTTTCTATTTTCTACTTACTACTTTCTATCCCATGCCTTTTCCCCTTCTCCTACTATGCGGTCCATCCGGCGCGGGCAAAACTACCGTAGTTAAGCTACTACGGCAGGCTCGACCAAATCTACAAATCGGCGTCACTTATACAACCCGCCCCCCACGACCAGAACGGGAGGATAAGGATATGCGCCATGTATCGGCCGATAAATTCCAGCAGCTGGTTGCCCAAGGCGCACTAGTAGAGCACGCCGAATTCGCCAACAACTGGTACGGCACTGGCCGCGCCGAACTTGAGACGGCACGAAGCCGCGGTAGCGTGCTACTGAACCTGGAAATAGACGGCTGTCGCCAGGTCAAAGCCGCCTATCCCGACGCAACTACAGTATTTCTAGCACCAGCATCACTGGAAGTATTAGAGGAACGACTACGCCGCCGATCAGACTACAATGCTACTGAAGTCACCCAACGCCTAGCCCGCGCCAAGGCTGACTGGGCTCAAGCTGGGTGGTTCGAGCACCTGGTCGAGAACCCCGAGGGGCACCCCGAAGCAGCTGCCGCCACTCTAGCAGGCATCCTTGACGGAAAGCCTAGGAACGGATAGATTGTATGCTCTCAATTGAACCAATATGACCGCAATAACCACTGTTAAATCTGTTGACCAGCGCTGGGACGTTAAACCCGGTGACACCGTAAAGGTGCACCAGGTTATTCAAGAAAAAAACGCCAAGGGCGAGGATAAGAGCCGTATTCAGGTATTCGAGGGTGTTGTCCTCGGTCACCGCCATGGCAAGGAGGCTGGAGCTACTATAACGGTTCGCAAAATTAGCGAGGGTATTGGGGTGGAAAAAATATTCCCCCTGCACGCACCGGTAGTAAGTAAAATAGTGGTCGTACGATCTGCCAGCGTTCGCCGCGCCAAGCTGACATACCTTCGCCAGAACGCCAAGCGGATGAGGGATCTGCGTTAGGTTCGCTTAACAACCTGCGCCGAGGTGGTGAAATTGGTACCCAGCACCTCGTGGGGTGCTGGGCTCCGAACCCTATGTGGTTCGGGGGACACGCTTTAATCCACGCCTTAAAAAGTAAATGGCGATATTTTACGCCGAGGTGGTGAAATTGGTAGACACGCTACCTTGAGGTGGTAGTGGGGAAACCCGTGCAGGTTCGAGTCCTGTCCT
>CAYZDG010000117.1:0-2068 GCA_964477165.1 uncultured Gammaproteobacteria bacterium | reverse complement strand
GGCGATTAAGGAAAAGTATGGCGACGATCGTCGTACCAAGGTGATACGCGGCAAGCTAGGTACTATTACGGTGGAGGATATGATCCCGGACGAAGCCACGGTTATTACGCTTACCCGTGATGGTTACCTTAAGCGTCTGCCCCCGGATTCGTTTAAGACTCAAGGCCGCGGCGGCAAGGGCGTTATTGGCCTTACCACTAAGGAGGAAGATTTGGTTGAGCACTTATTCTCGGCTAGTACGCACGATGACTTGTTGTTCTTCACCAGCTTGGGGCGAGTGTTCCAGTTAAAGGCGTACGAGGTGCCCAGCGGCAGCCGCACAGCTAAGGGACAGGCCGTGGTTAACTTCTTGCAATTGGCGCCAAACGAAAAGGTAAGCGCGGTATTCCCGGTGAGCGAGAAGGATGGCTACAAGTACTTGGTGATGGTTACGCGCTGCGGCGTGATTAAAAAGGTGGCACTAGACTCGTTCGCTAAGGTGCGACGCAGTGGCCTTATCGCCCTCAAGCTAAAGGCGGATGACAGCCTGCGCTGGGTGCGTCCGGCCACGGGCAGTGACGATATTATGTTGGTTTCAAAATTAGGCATGGCCATTCGTTTTGCCGAAAAGGATGTGCGGCCAATGGGGCGTAACGCCGCCGGCGTGCGCGGCATGCGCCTTAGGCCCAAGGACGAGATAGTGGGCATGGAGCTGATAGACCACGGCAAGCCCGGCAGCCATGACCAGCTATTAGTGGTAATGGGTCAGGGCTATGGTAAGCGCACCGCGTTGGGCGCGTACAAGACCCAAGGTCGCGGCGGCATGGGCATTAAGACGGCCGAGGTAACACCTAAGACGGGGAGCATCGAGGCGGCACTTATCGTTAATGGCCAAGCCGTAGACCAAGATCTAATTGTGATGTCGGCCAAGGGCCAAGTCATCCGCCTGCCGCTAAAATCGGTGAGCCTATTAGGCCGCCAAACCCAGGGCGTGCGTATAATGAAATTTAAGGAAGAAAAAGATAGTGTAGTCAGCCTTACATATGTGTAGAGAAGTTGCAGTGCAACGTCTGCGCATTTAGCGTGTACAATAGTCTATATGAGTTCAGCCGTTATTCTACCTCGTTTGCCAGGTGGATTCCGTGATTTGGATCCGCAATTAGCCGCGGCACGCCGTCGCCTTATCGAGATAGTGGAGGCCGAGTATCGAACTATTGGTTCGCAGCCGCTGGATACACCGGCGGTGGAGTACGAGGATGTACTTATAGGCGCTGAAGATTACAGTAAGCAGCTGTACCACGTGGTTCGTCGTGCCGCGGATGAGGGCGAGGCAGTAGAAAAGAACCCGCTGGCCATGCGCTTTGACCTGACCGTGCCTTTGGCGCGGTACGTGGCCAGTCATCCCGATTTGCCAATGCCTTTTATCCGCCACCAGGTAGGTCAAGTTTGGCGCGGCGAGCGGCAGCAGCAGGGTCGCTATCACGAGTTTACGCAGTTTGATATTGATATCGTTGGTTCGTCATCTCTGGCTGCTGATGCTCAAATACTGGCCACCATGTACCGCGTCATGACAGCGCTGGTAGGGGATAGGTTTGAGATCCGCTACAGCCACCGTGGCTTACTTAATGACTTGTTAGAGAAGTGGGGTATTGGTGCAGCCAAGTCAGAAGCCGTGCTGCGTATAGTAGATAAGCGGGATCTGATCGGAGATAATACGCTAATTGAGCAACTTGCAGAAATAGGTGTTCCCGAGAAGACGATTACATCAATTGTTTCTTTCATCGCCGCAAAGTCTGTCCGAGAAGCAGCAAATATAGCGACGCGCGATTCATACGGCAATACTATTAATCACGGAGCTGAGGAATTGACACAGCTAGCTGCCAATCTAGTCAGTCTCGGAGTATCGGAAATGCGTTGTAAATTTGATCCAATAATAGTCCGCGGCCTCGGTTATTACACTGGCCCAGTGTGGGAGACGGTCCTATTAGACGCGCCAGAATTTGGCAGTGTTTACTCGGGCGGGCGATACGATAATCTTTTAGAACGCTTTGGGAGCAGGAAGTTGCCAGCCACGGGTACATCCATTGGC
>CAYZDG010000116.1:0-2077 GCA_964477165.1 uncultured Gammaproteobacteria bacterium | reverse complement strand
TCGACTCGCTACACTCGCTCAGGGTCCCTCGGGACTTCGCTCAGGATGACGTGTTTTACAATGGACTCCTTAGTGAGGGGGTTCTTGACGAGGTTCCTAGCCTTGGTTAACCTTGCCTATTAGCACTCTCTGTATGAGACTGCTATACTAGAAATTACCCTAATTTAAGCTAACTAAAGTCTAGCTATGCCAAAACTTAAACCGTTAGGTGACCATGTTATCGTCAAGCCATCTAAACCCGAGGAAGTAACTAAGAGCGGCATTATTCTGCCTGGCCGGTCAGATGAGAAGTCCGAGCAGGGTGAGGTCATCGCCGTGGGGCCGGGTAAAATAAACGAAAAGGGCGAGCGCGTTGTTATCGACGTTAAGGTCGGGGACAAGGTGGTATTTAAAAAGTACGCGCCCGACGAAATTAAAATCGACGGCGAGGAAGTGTACGTCCTGTCGCAGGACGACATTGTGGCGGTCATTGAATGACGTGTACTCACGTCATCCTGAGCGGAGCGTAGCGGAGTCGAAGGATCTAGTCTGATATAACGATCGTTACAGCGGGACGATGAACATTAATTACTAATTACTTATTAAAACTTATGCCAAAGCAAATTCTTTTCGACGAACAAGCCCGTTTGGCCATGCAGCGTGGCGTAGACAAGCTGGCCAACGCGGTTAAGGTAACTTTAGGCCCGCGTGGTAAGACCGTAGTATTGGACCGCAGCTACGGGTCGCCAACTATTACTAAGGACGGCGTAACCGTGGCTAAGGAAATTGAGCTAGAAGATAAGTTCGAGAACTTAGGTGCTGAGCTCGTTAAAGAGGTGGCGTCCAAAACCAACGACGTGGCTGGCGATGGTACTACCACTGCCACAGTGTTAGCGCAGAGCATGATCCGCGAAGGGCTGCGCGCTTTGGGCAGTGGCGTGAATGCTAATGACATTAAGCGCGGCATGGATCAGAAGCTGGCTGAGGTAGTGGCGGCATTAAAGGAGATGTCCAAACCAATTAAGACTAAGGAGGAAAAGGCGCAGGTGGCTAGCATCAGCGCCAATGATAATGAAATCGGTAAGCTTATTGCCGAGGCTATGGATAAGGTGGGCGACGACGGTGTTATCACGGTGGAGGAGTCGCAAACATTTGGTACCGAGGTAGAGGTGGTAGAGGGGCTGCAGTTCGACAAGGGCTACATTAACCCTTACATGGCCACTAACACCGAGCGCATGGAGGCCGAGTATAACGACCCCTATATCCTTATTACCGACCATAAAGTTAGCAGCGTGCAGGATCTACTCCCATTATTAGAGAAGGTTGCCGCGGCTGGCCAAAAGGAAATTGTAATTATTGCCGAGGATGTAGACGGCGAGGCTTTGGCGACGCTCGTGGTTAATAAGATCCGCGGTACGTTCAGTTCGCTGGCTGTTAAGGCTCCTGGCTTTGGCGACCGCCGCAAGGAAATGCTACGTGACATCGCGGCTGTTACTGGCGCCACGGTAATTAGCGATGAGTTGGGTCTGAAATTAGATAAGGCCGAGCTGTCTCACTTGGGTAAAGCCAAGAAGGTAAAAGCGACCAAGGAGCACACCACTATTATTGGCGGTGCGGGCGCGCGGGAAGCTATTGAGTCTCGCATTGGCCAAATTAAGGCCGAGATCGAGAATAGCACCAGCGACTACGATAAGAAGAACTTAGCCGAGCGGCTAGGCAAATTATCCGGCGGTGTGGCTGTAATTAAAGTTGGCGCGGCCACCGAAACCGAGTTAAAGGAAAAGAAGCACCGCATCGAGGACGCGGTCAGCGCTACTAAGGCAGCGGTGGAGGAAGGCATTGTGCCTGGCGGCGGTATTGCTCTGGCCGTGGCTAGTGGCGCCTTTGAGCGACTATCTGCTGGCGCGGTTCAGGAAGTAGTTAGCCCCGCTATTGCCGCCGGTCGTATTATTGAGAACGCGGCACTAGAAGTCATTAAACTCATCATTGGTAACGCTGGGTACGAGGGTACCATTGTAATGACTACCATCGTGGCAAATCAGGTAAAGAATAGTAATAAAGCTTTTGGTTTTAACGCGGCTACTGGTGTGTACGAGGA
>CAYZDG010000115.1:0-2105 GCA_964477165.1 uncultured Gammaproteobacteria bacterium | reverse complement strand
TTTAGCTTTAACAGTCCACATGGAGCCTGCCCCGCCTGCACTGGCCTAGGCACAAAATTAGAGGTAGACCCCGACCTAGTGATTCCCAACAAGCGTTTAAGTATTGCCGAGGGTGCCATTCGGCCGTGGTCGCGCTCCACCGCCAATCAAACGTGGTACATGCGCATGCTAAACGCCGTGGCTAAGACTAATAACTTCAGCATTAACGTGCCGGTGGAAAAAATGGCGCCGGAAAATTTAAAAGCGGTGCTGTACGGAACTGGCGACACGCGCTACAGCGTAAAATACGATAGTGCTAGTTTTGACGGCGATTATCGCTCTACCTTTGAGGGTGTAATTCCTAACCTCGAACGACGCTTTAAAGAAACCGAGTCAGACTACATCCGCGGCGAGATAGAGCGTTACATGCGCACTAGTCTGTGCGCGACCTGTAATGGAGCGCGTCTGCGACCCGAAGCGCTGGGCGTAACTATTGCGGATCGCAGTATTGCCCAGATTAATAGTTTATCCGTCGCCACTGCCCATGAATTCTTTAATACACTAGTAAAAGGCAGCGCCTTTGGCATAAGCCAGCGACAAATAGGCGGTCCGATTGTGAAAGAGATCATCCAACGGCTCGCCTTCTTGCAAAATGTTGGATTGGACTATCTTACTTTAGAACGCAGCGCGGCCACGCTATCCGGCGGCGAATCACAACGCATCCGTTTGGCCACACAAATCGGCTCGGCCTTGGTGGGCGTACTATACGTTCTAGACGAACCAAGTATTGGCCTGCACCCACGCGACAACACTCGGCTCATTCGCACCCTGGAGGCACTGCGTGACCTCGGCAACACCGTCATTGTGGTTGAGCACGATGAGGAAACTATTCGCGCCGCCGACCACGTCATCGACATTGGACCTGGCGCCGGCGAGCACGGCGGCCGTGTGGTGGCCGAGGGAACTCCGGCCACGATAATTAAAAACAAGCAGTCTCTAACTGGCCAATACCTTGCTGGTACTAAATCGATTCCGGTACGAAGTAGCTACCGAAGTGGCAATGGCAAAAATTTAACCGTAGTAGACGCGACTGCTTTTAATTTAAAGGGTGTGGACGTAGTTATCCCGCTAGCCACGCTCACCTGCATTACTGGCGTATCTGGCTCGGGCAAATCCACGCTTGTTACTGAAATCTTGTCCAAAGCCCTGGCTCAACACTTTTACCAAGCTAAAGACGCGCCCGCGCAGCATAAAGAGATTAAGGGCTTAGAACATCTAGATAAGGTCATTACCATTGACCAGTCCCCCATTGGCCGCACGCCCCGATCCAACCCCGCCACCTACACCGGCCTATTTACTCCCATCCGCGACTTGTTCGCGGCGCTGCCCGAAGCGCGGCTACGCGGCTACGACGCTGGCCGATTCAGCTTTAACGTTAAAGGTGGCCGCTGCGAAGCGTGCCAAGGCGACGGCTTAGTGCGCATTGAAATGAACTTCTTGCCGGACGTGTACGTAGAATGCGAAGAGTGCCATGGCAAACGCTATAACCAGCAGGCGCTGGAGGTGCACTACCGCGACAAGACCATTGCCGACGTTCTAGCTATGACTGTAGAGGAGGCGCACGAATTCTTTAAGGCTATTCCCGCAGTCGCCGCCAAGTTGGCTACGCTAGAAGAGGTAGGCCTGGGCTACATCAAGCTGGGACAGTCGGCCACGACGCTATCCGGCGGTGAAGCGCAGCGGGTGAAGCTGGCCACCGAGCTTTCGCGGCGCGCCACCGGTCGCACTATGTACATCTTAGACGAACCTACTACTGGCCTGCACTTTGAGGACGTCCGTAAATTATTAGACGTACTACAGCGCCTAGTCGACAAGGGTAATACTGTACTCGTCGTTGAACACAACCTAGATGTTATTAAATGCGCCGACCATGTCATTGATCTCGGCCCCGAGGGTGGTGAGGGCGGTGGCTATGTGGTCGCCACCGGCACCCCGGCCGCTGTAGCCAAGGTTAAGACGAGCTACACCGGCCAGTATCTAAAAACTTTTTTCGAAAAACACGAAACAACAGCGAGGGCTAAAAAGAAGGTCTCGAATTGAGCTGAACAATACGCTTGACCAACTCG
>CAYZDG010000114.1:0-2122 GCA_964477165.1 uncultured Gammaproteobacteria bacterium | reverse complement strand
CTCAAACATGGAGACAGTGTTCCACTGGTAAATCCCAAATCACAAATCCCAATGTCAAAGTTCCGTGGGATTTGGAGTTTGGGATTTGGGATTTACTTTCTGTTCCTGTATCCTTATCCTATGTCCCTGCTGCCAGATAACGACTTCGAGCCCCTAGCTAGTACGTCACTGCGGTTACGGCTTAACTACTGGTTTCTAACGCACTTTTCCACACTGCGCCGCACTGTAATCAGCGTGCTGGCAGTGGTCTGCGTAGTGCTATACAGCTGGTCAATTTGGGGTGCCATACCTATCTTACGCGATCCGTATCTAGTAAGTCGTATTGCTGACGAGGTGGCAGCGATGAGAATTTTTGTGCCTACGCCGCCGCAGCAGTTGGAACTTGGCGACGTGGCGTCCATAGTGACACCAGGTTCCACCCAGCTGCTAGCGACAATTACCAATCCTAATGATGACCGCGTGGCTGTTAGTGTGAACTATGAGTTTCGTCAGCCTGGCGGCACAGCCGTGGCTAGTGGCTGGACATGGCTGCTGCCTGGTGAAACACGTTATGCCGCGGGCGTTGCAACAGGCGAGGCCGAAGATGCAGAGTTAGTTATTACAGGTACAGATTGGGAACGCCAGATGGAGTCTGATCCTATACCAGCACTACAACTTGTGGCTCGTGATGTGACGTTAGAGTACGAAAGCGGTCAACCGAGCCGAGCGACCTTCGTCGCTGTTAATAATGATCTGGTTGGCTATCGCTCCGTCACCGCAGTGGCAGTGGCGCGGAGCAATGGCACTATAGTAGCCGTAGGCACGCTGGCAATTTCTAACCTGGCAGTAGGGGAGGAACGTCCAAGCGCCGTAACTTGGTACCACCCGGTACCGCTGGGGTCCCAAGTTGAGGTGCAGCTGGTAACCGACCCCTTTGATTACGCCAACGTGCTGCTGCCCGCATGAAGCCGCTGGGACGTCCGTTGTTGGGATCGCGGTTTGCAAGCCTCGATTGGTTTCTACTCGGCGCGGCTGCGCTCTTGGTCTGTTTTGGGTTAGTGGCGTTGTACAGCGCCACCCTGTCTGATCCAGCCAACGTCTGGCTATTACGTAAGCAGGTGGCTGTGGCCATAGTCGGCACGGCGCTAATGCTAGCCGTGGGTCTAGCTGACTACCGCGCTTTTCGCTCGTACAGCAAGCTACTGTACGTTGGGGTAGCCATGCTATTAGTAGTAGTACTAATAGTTGGTACGGCGATTCGGGGCAGCACGGCCTGGCTGCAGTTGTTTGGCGCCACCCTGCAGCCGGTTGAGCTGGCCAAACTGGCACTGCTTTTGGTTTTGTCGCACTACTTTAGTGTTCACATCGGCGAGGCCGGCCGCTGGCGCCCGTTTATAATAAGCGGGCTGTGGTTGGCCGGCCTCGCCGGACTAGTACTTCTACAGCCTGACCTTGGCTCGGCACTCGTCCTGGTCGCTATCTGGCTGGTACTACTGTTCTTCTACCGTGCCCGCTGGCGGCAGTGGTTGGTGTTAATTGGCGGGGGAGTAGTGCTGGCGGTGTTTGCTTGGTTTGTTTTGTTGTCACCATACCAACACGCTCGCGTTCAAACTTTTTTGAATCCGGCCGCTGACCCCTTAGGTAGCGGTTACAATGTACGTCAGTCCATTGTGGCCGTGGGTTCGGGGCAGGTACTGGGGCGGGGGATAGGTTTGGGTTCGCAAAGCCAGCTAAACTTTTTGCCCGAGCAGCACACCGACTTTATCTTTTCTGGACTAGCCGAGGAGCTGGGCCTAGTGGGAGCTCTGGCAATTCTCGCCCTTACTGGCTTGTTACTAGCTAGGCTTATTATTATCGCGCGAAGTAGCGAGGACGATTTTGGCACCTTGGTCTGTCTGGGTCTAGCAGGTTGGATCGGTAGCCAGGCCGTCATTAACCTGGGCGGCGCCTTGGGTCTGTTACCGCTGACCGGTGTTACCCTGCCCCTTGTGAGCGCGGGTGGCAGCTCGTTGCTCACTGTGCTCATCGCTTTAGGATTAGCTCAAAGCATTGCTCTGCGTAGCAGGTTGGGGTTCCGGTAGAAGGGGGCTTGCGCATCTCCTATTAGCAGTCTAGTATGTAGATTGCTAACTATGGTTCAGGC
>CAYZDG010000113.1:0-2164 GCA_964477165.1 uncultured Gammaproteobacteria bacterium | reverse complement strand
GTTAACGTTCAAGACGCAGGTTCTTTACCATGGTATATTTAGGTTAGTCAACAGCCTTTAGTTACATGAACGTTTACCTATATGCAGGGATATTGCGATAATATCGAGCAGGCTACACGGAAGAATGATGATTTTCGTCACGTGCTGTACACCGGTAAGCACAGCCAGCTGGTATTAATGTGTCTAGCTCCGGGCGAGGAAATTGGCGAGGAAGTGCACGCCGATAACGACCAGTTCTTCCGCTTTGAAAGCGGCCATGGGCGGGTAACTATCGATGGCAATGGCCACGAGGTGGGGGACGGCACAGCGGTGTTGGTACCAGCTGGCAGCCGGCACAATGTTCAGAATACGTCAGACGCCGAGACACTTAAGCTATACACGTTGTATGCTCCGGCGCACCACCGACGCGACGTGATTCGGAAGACGAAAGCCGAGGCCGAGGCAGACGGTCCCGAGTTCGACGGCCAGGTGGACGGGTAGCATTATCAAATAGCTCATGGGATCACAACAGGTCAAAAATTCTGCCCACTACTTATTAATCGCGGTTCTCGTCGCAATCGTCGTCACTACTGGTGTAGTTCTTGTGACCTGGACTGGTCGCCAGGGCGAATTGATGAGTTCAACTGTCCAACTGTCCTACTACAACCCCCAGCGCGATTTGGATCAGAGTGGCAATATTCAGTGCAGTTCAGCTGGTTTGGTATCAGTACCGCGGACAGTGACTAGTACAAAGGATATTATCGCGGACACAATCCGTTTGTTATTACAGGGCCAGTTGACTCAGGCAGAGCGAGCGTCGGGAACCACCACCGAGTTCCCACTGTCTGGTGTAACTCTAGATAAGGCCGAGTTGGCAGATGGGATATTAGGTCTCACCTTTAGCGATCCGCTTAACCGCACTGGCGGGGGATCATGCCGCGTGGGTATTTTGTGGGCGCAGATTAAGCCACGGCCAAACAGTTCCCCGGCGTGGTCGAAGTTAAATTTCAGCCAGAGGAATTGTTTCAGCCATAATATAGACAGCTAGAATAAGAGCTTGTATATTTTAAGCCTAGGGGTCAGCGCTATGGCGCGTGATCCTATTTTTATGCTGAAGGATTTTGATACTTGGAATAAATTAAAAAAGGCCGTGGATGTAAGAGATCAATTGCCATATTTTCGCGAACGCGAGGTGTGGTGGTGTTCCCTTGGCTTAAACGTCGGACACGAGGAGGACGGCAAACATAGTCAGTATGAGCGTCCTGTTTTAGTACTCAAGAAATTCAATCGTGAAATATTTTGGGCGTTGCCTCTGTCTAGCTCCGGCGGCAGCAATTGGTACTATTTCGCGCTACATTTAAATCGTACCGAAGTTTCATACGTACTACTGTCCCAATTAAGGCTTATTAGTAGCCGTCGTTTAACAAGGCGTATGTACTCTTTGGATCGTCGACAATTTCAAGCAGTTATTCGTGCTGTAAGGTTTTTATTGGACGAGCGAATAAAATAAATCGGAACCCCGCTGGTGGCGGGGTTCCTCGGGGGCCAGAGAGGCCATTTGCTATTACAATATACTAAGGTTGCAGTCGCGGTCAAATGTCGTGGTAGTAATAAAAATAGCCCACTAGTAGTTGTGGCGTTCGCCCTTTACCCGTGCTAGGGTAGCTTTTTACCTATTGGAACGGATGCATACAGACTCTAAAAGCAACAGCGTTACCTTCGCTAGCCTCGGGCTCACACCCAAGGTTCTCGCGGTGTTAGACCGTATGAAACTTACTGTGCCTACGCCCATTCAGGCGCAGGCGATTTCAATTGCGCTGGAGGGCAAGGACGTGGTGGGTATTGCGCAGACTGGCACGGGCAAGACCCTGGCTTTTGGTCTGCCCATGATTGTGCGACTAGGCACGCACGGCGGCCGTGGGTTAGTGATGCTTCCGACGCGTGAGCTGGCGTTGCAGGTGGACGAAACTATGCGCCGCGTGGGCGGATCGTTGGGGCTGCGTACAGCCGTGCTCATCGGCGGAACCGGCATCGTGCCGCAGATGACGGCGCTGGCTAAAGATCCCCACGTAATTATTGCCACCCCGGGTCGGTTAATGGATCATTTGCAGCAACGTAGCGTGAAGCTGAATAAGGTAAGTTGCGTAGTGCTAGATGAGGCCGACCGCATGCTCGACATGGGTTT
>CAYZDG010000112.1:0-2167 GCA_964477165.1 uncultured Gammaproteobacteria bacterium | reverse complement strand
CACACCAGCCGGCGGCGGCGTCGCACCACGCGACAATCGCGACACATTGGTTTTACTGATGCACGAACCTTCATGGAATTAAATTCTAATGACTAAATCCTAATGTCTAATATCGATACACGAGGCGACCCTTGGTAAGGTCGTACGACGATAGCTCGACGCGAACCTTGTCACCCGGAACAATGATAATGCGGTGCATCCGCATCTTCCCCGACAGGCGCGCCCTGACCTCCATCTCATTCTGCAGCTTCACCTTAAAGGTGGTGGACGGCAGTACTTCCGTTACCTCACCATCGATTTCCAAATTCCCCTTGCGGTTTGTTTGGATACCAACGTAGTCAAATGGATTTTCGCTCATGAACCCTAGCGGGCAATGTACTGAATGTACCGATTTAGGATCTAAGGAAACAATTGAGCCTCCATAGAGCGTGGGAAGTATGCGGTTCCACGGGCACTCCTGTCAAGGGAACGCTAGGCCCAGACAGCCTTAATTCGGCGCACACCCTGGCTAACTGCTTCTTCCTTAGTAATTTTAAGCTTTCCCAGCTCTGAAGTGTTATCCACATGGGGGCCACCGCAGATTTCCTTAGAATAATCACCAATTGAGTACACCTTGACTAGCTCGCCATACTTATGGCCAAACAGGCCGATAGCGCCGGCCTCACGCGCCTGCTCGATGGTCATTTCCTCGCAAGTCACTGCCAGAGCCTTAGAAATCTTCTCATTTACCGCTGCCTCAACTCGATGGATCTCATCATCTGTCATTTTACCGGTATGACTAAAATCGAACCGCAACCGCTCGGCAGTAAGGTTGCTCCCCCGCTGCTCGACATGCGAACCAAGTACGTCACGTAACGCGCGGTGCAGTAGATGCGTGGCCGTGTGAAATTTCTTCACCTCTTCCGAATTATCAGCTAGGCCGCCCATGAACTGTCCTACTGTGGCTGTCCGTGATAGCTCCTGGTGCTTAGCTAATTCGCTTTGAAAGCTACTAAGATCAACCGCCATCCCCCGCTCGGTTGCTAGCTCCTGCGTCAGCTCGATTGGAAAGCCGTAAGTCTGATACAAATCAAAGGCCTGCTCACCCGCGATGGTTGTAGCTCCACCGACTAATCGCTCAAATCGCCGCAGGCCCGCCACCAGTGTAGCCGCGAACTTTGCCTCCTCGTCTGCTAAGGCGGTAAATATTACCTCGCGTCGTTCGGCGAGATCGGGGTAGACATGAGCAAAACGCTCCAACACGGCACGGGCGACGTCAACGGTGAATGGCTCAGTAATACCAAGAGCGCGACCAGATCGAATAGCGCGCCGTATTAGTCGCCTCACCACGTATCCCTGCCCAATATTGGACGGCAGCACGCCGCGTCGGTCGCCGATGATAAACGTTGCTGCCTTAATATGGTCAGCTACAATCCGTAGTGAGCGAGTAGTGGCTGGATCATCTCCATATCGTACATTGGCCCGGCGCTCGATAGCGGCGACGATCGGCTGTACCAAATCGGTACGATAGGCATCGCCACCGGTGCGACCATAATCGAGTACTGCCACCGTGCGCTCAAGGCCCATGCCAGTATCTACATTCTGCTGCGCCAGAGGTTCATATGTGCCTTCGGCAGTCTTGTTGTACTGCATGAACACATTATTCCAAATCTCCACCCAGTCATTAGGGGCACGCTGCGGGTCAGACTCCAATGGATTGCCACTACCGACGTAGTAAAAGATCTCTGTATCAGGGCCACATGGTCCAGTCTGCCCAGCTGGCTCCCACCAATTATCTTCTCGACCTAAAAATAGAATACGCGACGCTGGCACACCCTGTTGCTGCCATAATTTAGCTGCCTCGTCGTCGCGACCTACGCCCGCAGCTTGGTCACCAGCAAAACAAGTAAAGCACAGCTTCTCTGACGGTATGCCAAGCCACTCCGGCGCAGTGAGAAACTCCCACGACCAGGCAATGGATTCAGCCTTAAAATAGTCACCTAGACTCCAATTGCCCAGCATCTCAAACACGGTAAGGTGAACGGCATCCCCTACCTCATCAATATCACCCGTGCGAACACAGGGCTGACAGCTCGCCAAGCGCTTACCGGCTGGGTGAGCCTGACCCAACAAATACGGCACCAACGGGTGCATACCGGCCGTGGTAAACAACACGGTTGGATCGTTC
>CAYZDG010000111.1:0-2169 GCA_964477165.1 uncultured Gammaproteobacteria bacterium | reverse complement strand
GTTTTAACCGCTGGGATGTTGAGCGAGCCAGCAAGCGCCTGGCGCATAGTTACAGGCCCGTGCTCCTTTAAGTCGTAATTTTTTGGACTGTAAGGGCCTTGGTCGGTAGGGAAGTTGGTGACGAGGTCAAATAGCACTGTCTGTGGGGAGTAACCCAGAGCAAAGGCTGCAGCATAGACAATCGGTTTAAAGCTGCTCCCTGGTTGGCGTGGGGCCGTAGCTACGTTGACCTGTCCGTCGATAGATTCGTCGAAAAAATCAGCCGACCCTACCATAGCGCGTATCTGCCCTGTAGGAACGTCCAGGGCCACCACGGCGGCGTTTTTAGCATTGTAGCGAGTAGTGTTTTGAGCTGTGCGACTAGCCACAGAGCCTTCGGCGTCTGCCTGTAGGTCTACATCTAGTGTAGTAATAACTTTAAGACCACCCTCCTCAACCACGCGCGTGCCGTATTTATCCACTAGTTGCTGGTAAACCCATAAAGAGAAGTGCGGCGCGGTAATAGCGTCGCGGCGGGGAGTAAAGGAAAGTTTTTCCGCGGTTGCCGCCGTGGCTTGATCGGCAGTGATATACCCTTCTTCAGCCATGCCTTGTAGTACATAAGCAGTGCGTCCAGTAAGACGCTCTAGACCTTGCGCCGTGTAAGGGCTAAGCGATGAAGGCGCATTAGTGATAGCGGCAAGGGTAGCTGATTCTGCAAGCGTGAGCTGACCAACATCTTTACTAAAGTATGACTGCGCCGCGGACTGAACCCCGTAGCTAGTACCTCCATACGGGATCTCATTTAAGTACATCTGCAAAATTTCATCTTTTGAGAACTGTTGCTCGATACGCCAGGCGAGCACCAACTCGCGTAGCTTTCGTGAAACACGCTTCTCGTTAGTGAGAATGGCATTTTTTACCAGCTGCTGGGTGAGTGTACTACCACCACCCCCGCGGCCAATGCCGGTGAGGTGTGATAAAGCGGCACGAATAATACCACGGATACTAATACCACCGTGGTTATAAAAACCGCGATCCTCTGCAACGAGAGTTGCTTGGCGCATTATCAAGGGAATAGCATCAAGACGGACGACACTGCGCTTTTCCGCGCCGTGGATTTCGTACAGTACATGCTCGCCAGTGCGATCGTATAATTTGGTGGTTTGGGCCACCGTGCGGTCGATGAGGCGGTTAGGGTCAGGCAGATCGCGGGAATACCACAGCACTAAAACTACTAACGCCGCCACGCCGCACAACGCCACAGCTGCAGCCCAGCGGAGTAGTTGACCCAGGTGAAAACGGCGGGGCGTCCGGGCTGGACGTCGGTTTCCCCAGGATGTGGCCGGGCGGCCACCTAATGTTACCCGCCCAAGGCGCGGCGACGCGTGCCAGCTGTTGCGGCCGCGAGGGGGTTGCCGAAAGTACGATGAAGGCCCCATAGTTTGGCTTGTATAGTGTAAACGTTCTACCGTATGACCACCACCAATGCAAATAGTGCTGCTATTGACGAATTATTAACTCGTGGCGTGGAGACAGTTGAGGTTGAGAGTCACCTCCGCCAACGCCTAGAGGCCGGTGAGGTGCTGCGGGTAAAGTTTGGCGTTGATCCCACCTCGCCCGACTTACACCTGGGACACGCCGTAGCACTGCGCAAACTGGCGCAATGGCAGCAGCTAGGGCACCACGTGATCCTACTCATCGGCGATTTTACTGCCACCATCGGCGACCCGTCTGGCCGCAATGACGCGCGGCCAATGTTGTCGCCACAGCAAATAGAAGAGAACTGGCAGAGCTACCAGGTACAGGCCAGTTCGATACTAGACATGTCAAAGGTTGAGGTGCGCCGTAACGGCGAGTGGTACAGCCGTTGGTCTCTGGCGCAGCTGCTAGAGCTATACGGTAAATTCACCGTATCCCGCGTGCTGGAGCGGGACGACTTTACTAAGCGAATGCAGAACGGTGGTGAGCTAAGCATGTTAGAGCTCGCCTACCCCATGCTGCAGGGCTATGACTCATACGAGCTTCACGCCGACGTTGAGGTGGGTGGCAGCGACCAGATCTTTAATATGCTTATGGGCCGTAAGGTGCAAAAGCGCCTGGGCGGCGGCGTTCAAGACGTAGTCGCGACGCCCTTACTTGAAGGTACTGACGGCGTGCGTAAAATGGGTAAGAGCTACGGTAACTACA
>CAYZDG010000110.1:0-2190 GCA_964477165.1 uncultured Gammaproteobacteria bacterium | reverse complement strand
GGTCCACCATTCGACTCCACTCCTCGTACCTTGTCGTTTCGCTCATGGTCTACGACCACCTCGATTAGTAATTGTGGAGGCACGAGCGAAGTCGAATGTCCCGAGCGACCAAAGGGAGTCGAGGGGCACCCTTCGCTCCTACGGAGCTTCGGGTGGCTGGTAGCCACCACACATAAGACCAACACTTAGGTTATAAGACCCGAACTAAACGTTTGCATTGGGCACGTTTGCAATTATACCCAATCACATGCACGGAATTACCGCAATCAAAAACCACGGCGTTACGTAGAGACGAGGCATGCCTCGTCTCTACCCAATGCGACCAACGCCGTACCCAAAAACCAAACGCCACACCCAACCCCAACGGTGGTAACGCGTTTATAATAACGCCGGATCGTATATTGGGTTAACGCCGGTATAAAACCCCGGCGTTACCGTAGAGACGTTGCAATGCAACGTCTCTACCCACCGCATTCCATCCCCCAACGCTAATCATTTCACCGCCACCAAATTCGTCACCGTCGCTAATACGACCGTATCAAAACGTAATTCGGTAATAACCATATAGCGCTACTACCCCGATACGACATTCGTTGGGATGTGGGGACGGGATAGGACCCGGGTTGTTAAATTTGCCCAACCACCTACGGCACGCTACAGTTTGATGGATTTATGAACAGTCATCCCGCCAAGCACGCCGAGGTATTTAAAACCGCCGCAGGCACGGCCTACCTGCGTCAGGCAGGCGTAGTTGTTTTGTCTGTTCCCAATGTAAATATAACCGGCCTCCGCGGTTATCTAGAAGGATTTGATCCGTCGTTTAAGTTCCCAGACTATATAGACGACCCTACATTGCTGCAGCCAGCCGAGCAGTTATGTAAGTTGGCTGGTCAGCTTTGTTACATGAGTTTTGGACCTAAGCGGACCATGAATGCCGAGGCCGAAAAGTACTTTGGGAATATTAAGTCGTCTGGTCACGGCTCGGTTTTAGAGCACGCTACCTTTAGCGTGCTGCTATACGGTGTATCGCGCAGCCTGACTCACGAGCTTGTACGGCATCGCGCCGGCTTTGCCTTTTCACAAGTCAGTCAGCGCTATGTAAGCGGACGGACATTGCGTTTTGTCGAACGGCCAGAGTTTGTTAGCGACCCGCAACTACACGCGTTGTTCGAAGCCCGCGTTGACCGTGCCGCGGCCGAGTACGAACAGATGTCGGAGCGACTAGCCGAGTTACAAGCAGCGGGACAAACAGCAATTCTAACCGCGGATCAAAAAACGGATTTGCGAAAAAAGGTGCGCCAGGTAGCACGAGCCGTGTTGCCAAACGAAACCGAGGCGCCAATAGTGGTAACGGCCAACGCGCGCGCCTGGCGACATTTTTTTGAAATGCGTGCCAGCAGTCACTCCGAAACCGAAATTCGAGCGGCGGCGTTTAGCATTTTTACCTGCCTAAAAGAAGTAGCGCCAATAATATTTGGCGACTATCGCACCGAGCGTTATGCCGACGGTACTGATGGAGTAGCAACGGAGTACAGGAAAGCATAGGAGTAGGCGAAAAATCCGAATGACGAAATCAGAATGACGAAGGAACTCGTTCGACATTAGGATTTAGACATTAGGAGTTCGTTAGAATTTGGGATTTATCAATGTACCAGTGTTCCGATATACTACCCATATGAATAAATTTTCCATTGTTCTTGCTTCTGACCACGCTGGCTATCAGCTAAAGGAGCAATTAAGTGCTTGGTTAGCTAAGGCTGGTTATGCGGTGCACGACTGCACGCCTAACTATCGGCGCGATGATGACTACCCAACTCAAGCCGAGGCCGCGAGCCGAGCAGTCGAACGCATTCCACAAGCTAAAGTCATACTAGTGTGTGGCTCGGGGGCGGGTATTGCCATGGCCGCGAACCGGTTCCCTTGGATGAGGGTTGTACAGGCAACCGACCCCGCGGTAATTAAAATGTCACGAACAGATGAAGATGCTAACGGCTTAGCGTTGTCGAGCCAGAGACTAAACCTTGTTGCCGCGACAAAGTTAGTACAGATGTTCCTCAAGACGAAGGCATCCTCGGCCAGCCGACATCGTCGCCGTCAACGTCAGTTAGTAAAACTTCCATAACTATGGAGCTAGTCCCCGCCATTCTCGAAACCA
Source organism: uncultured Gammaproteobacteria bacterium (assembly GCA_964477165.1). Lineage (GTDB taxonomy): Bacteria > Patescibacteriota > Patescibacteriia > CAYZDG01 > CAYZDG01 > CAYZDG01. The sequence continues at coordinate 35 of CAYZDG010000110.1, read as the reverse complement.
CCGCGGCGGGCATCCAGGCAAGGCTCGACGCGCTG
>CAYZDG010000109.1:0-2191 GCA_964477165.1 uncultured Gammaproteobacteria bacterium | reverse complement strand
GGCGATTCCGGGAAAACCTGGTTTGCGATAAATGAGCTCGTGCCATTCCTCCAGAAAAAGGGGTTAGATGTAACTTATTTTAGCGATTGTGACCATCTCTTAGGGTCTGCAACAGTAGGCAATGCAGTGGTGGTAGACGAGGTAGAGGTTCTACAGGATAGAGCGTACCTAGAGTCTACTCATCCAGATGAGCGGCCGTACTATAGCGACGACTATGTGGTGAAGGTAAAATCGTGGTTCGACAAATTGAGGAATGTCCAACAACCCTGCGTCTACATCGTTACTCGTAACAGCACAGAAGATGTGAAAAATTTTATGGAAATGATTAAGAAAACCGACTGGGATAGTCGGACTATAGAAACAGTTGAATTCCACCGAGGTTAGTGTAACCTCCAGCACTTATATATTTACTGGGTCTGGGTAGCAAAATGAACATCGTCGCTATTCAACGAATCCAGCAAAGGATCCTCGAGCTACTATCAAAAGGTAGTCATTCTTTAGTTGGGGTTTTACTGCAAGATAGCTGCAGTGAGGTAGCGCGAATAGTCGCCGACTGGATAGGGGAGACTGAACCACCTCATCACCTTTTGATACTTAAGGGAACAAATGTATGCGGCACCATTCGGTCGCACGACATCGTCGCAATCATAGATTTAGGTGGTGGCGTTTATATTATTGACCCCACAATTTGGCATTTCTTTCCCAAGGCAGAGTCAATACTAGTAACTGTTTCAAATAACCTAGGTATTGCCCTAGAAAAGATCGGAGCAATATACGGTGGTAAGTGGTCAATTAGTGAGGAGGTTTGTCCGCTGACCAATGAAGTGAAGAAGAAGTATCTAGAAGTAATCTCTCAAAATATCCAGGAGAATTTGCGGGAGTCTTCTTAAAATAGGAACATTAGCCCTCCATAGATAAGAGGCACGAGAGCATCTCGTGTATCTCTGATACTGCAGCGTAACGCCCCTACTCCACCGTTACAATCCGTCGTACCTGGCGCTTGCCGCTGAAGGACTTAACTGTGCGGCTGATGTAGCTAACTTTGCCGTTGGCCGTGGAGAAGACGGTATCGTCCACGCCGACCGCGGCACCAGTACCGGCGCGGAATTTACTGCCACGCTGGCGAACAAGTACCATGCCCGGCTTGGCCACCTGGCCATCATGCACCTTTAGCCCCAGGCGCTTGCTTTGGGAATCTCGGCCTAAACTTGTAGAACCACCGGCTTTCTTTGTAGCCATATTGGGTAGAAGCTAGAAAATAGAAAGTAGAATCTAGAATGTAGGTAGGGACAGTACCAATTCGGCAGGGGGAGGTCAAGGGCAGGAAAAAAATGACTAAATCCTCAGTTTAAATAAATCCTAATGACTAAATGGATCCATTCGACATTCGGATTTAGTCATTAGGATTTAACCGTTTAGGGTTCTAATGACGCTTCGAACTATTCCCAGTACCTCCACCCGCTCTAGCACCAGCGGGGCGGCGGTGGGGGATAGAGCGTGTAAACGATAAGTATTACCATCCCGTTGGTAGCGGCGCACGGCAGTGCCCTGCGTTGTTTTTGCCAGTACCACGTCGCCGTTTCGGGCTATGGGAGTAGCTGCTACCACTAGGCAGTCCTCGGGCAATAGATGCATGTCGGTGTATGAATCGTCGGCAACCACAACTAGGAAGTGTTCGTCAGCCGAGCTGGTAATAGCTGGCACTGCTCGTAGCTCGAATCCGGATACTACCTGGGGGGCTGCATCTTTGCTGATGCGCCAGCGCACTGGCAGCGTCATAGCCTGATGCGTAGTGTTGTGCACGGGCACTAGCTTGCCGGTAGTATCGCGTTTTAGGTAGCCTTTAGCTTCTAGTGTTTTAAGGTGAACATGTATTGAGGCAGGGGACGCTAAACCTAGACTCGTTGCCAATTCGCGGTAGCTAGGTTGGTACCCGCCATCGGCGTTCAGCCGCTGCAGCTGGGTGAAAATACGTCGCTGGGTGCGCGTGAGAGGGAGCATGGGTAGAAAGTAGAATCTAGAAAATAGAAAGTAGAATCATTGGCAGAGATAAGTTGGCAGTGTACTCTAGTGAACGTAATGTGAACAAGAGGAGGGTAGAAAGTAGAAGGGGGTCAGAAAACAGAATACAGAAAACAGGAAACAGAATACAGAACGTCGGTACACCGGTACACCGGAACACGGAGAACAC
>CAYZDG010000108.1:0-2204 GCA_964477165.1 uncultured Gammaproteobacteria bacterium | reverse complement strand
GGCCAGCCGCAGTCGGGGCAATTTTCGGCCATGGGCTTGGCCCAAATAGCGCATTTGCATTCGGGGTACCTATCGCAGGAGTAGAACAGCTTGCCGCCGCGGCCACGCTTGCCCACCAGCTCACCCTGTTTGCACTCGGGGCACTTTACGCCCGTTTTGTTCTGCGTCTTTTTTATGTACTTGCAGTCTGGGTACTTATCGCAGCCCCAGAATACACCAAAGCGGCTGCGTTTTTGCACCAGCTTACCTTGGCCGCATTCAGGGCAGGCTTCGACTGGAGCGTTAGGGTCAACAGCGGGAGCCTCCTCCTCATTTCTGCCCGCGATTGGCTTTTTGTACTTGCAGTCTGGGTAGCCGGTGCAGGCGTAGAATTTTCCATATCGTCCTAGTTTAATAATTAACGGCTTGTCGCACTCGGGACACTTCTCGTCCGTTGCTGTTTCGGTTGCCTCTTTTTTAGTAACTTCTTTTTCCTTAACAATTAAGTTGGCTTTAAACGGACCATAGAAGTCGGCCAGCACCTGGTGCCATTCGGCGTTACCTTCGGCAATATCGTCAAACTTCTGCTCGAGGTCGGCCGTAAACTTTAAGTCCACCACGTGTGGAAAGTGCTTCACTAATAAGTCGTTGATGGCAAGACCCATGTCGGTGGGGTGCAGGCGGCGCTCCTCGCGGGTAACATAGTGGCGGTCTACCAACGTAGTAATAGTCGGGGCGTAAGTGGATGGGCGGCCAATGCCGTTAGCTTCCAGAGCCTTAACCAGTGTGGCTTCGGAGTACCGAGCCGGCGGTTCGGTAAAGTGCTGGGTTGGCTCCACCGTTTCCACCTCAATCGCTTGGCCTTTTGTTAGGGGCGGCAGAGTAGTCTCCTCATATTTTGTCGGATAGACCTTAAGGAAGCCGTCAAATACGCAGCGGTTGCCAGTGGCGCGGAACGTAAATTCATTCTTGGGAGATGATAGATCCACGCTGGAGGCCGCGAACTGTGCTTCGGCCATTTGGCTGGCCACGGCGCGCTGCCAGATGAGTTGATACAGTTTAAATTGCGGGGCGGTGAGGTAGTCGTGGACCGCGTCCGGCGTGCGGGCGGCGTCAGTAGGGCGAATAGCCTCGTGCGCCTCCTGCGCGCCTTTGCTCTTGGTTTTAAAGTGACGCGGATGTTCGGGTAGGTAGCGGGCGCCGAATTTTTCTTCCACCACACTACGGGCGCCAGCCAGGAAGTCGTTGGAAAGATTCATCGAGTCGGTACGCATGTAGGTGATGAGGCCGGTACTGCCCTCGCCGGGCAGATCCACGCCTTCGTACAACTGCTGCGCCAGCTGCATGGCTTGCTTTACGCTCATGCCTAGGCGGTGGTTGGCCTCCTGCTGCAGGGTTGAGGTGGTGAAGGGAGCAGTTGGACTGCGCTTGACGCTGGTCTCGCCCACGTCTGCCACGTCGTACTTCAACTCGCTGGCTGCCGCTACAATCTTTTTTGCTTGATCCTGGGATGAGATGTCGAATTTGTCGAGAACCTTTTCGTCCATTGCCCGCAGGCTGACGGGGAACTTCTCACCACCCGCTACGCCAGTGGCTTCCACTGTCCAGTACTCGCGCGCCTGGAATGCCTCGATTTCGCGCTCGCGCTCCACAATAATGCGCAGCGCGGCCGACTGCACGCGGCCGGCGCTTAACCCGTACTGCACCTTGCGCCACAGGAAAGGCGATAGCTCATAGCCCACCAGTCGGTCTAGAATGCGGCGTGCCTGCTGCGCATCTACCAGGTGTAGGTCCAGCGCCCGTGGGGTCTCCAAGGCATGCTCAATAGCTGTCTTAGTGATTTCGTGGAACACAATGCGCTTGGCGTGGTCGTTGGGGATATTCAGCAAAGCGTGTAAATGCCAGGCAATAGCTTCACCTTCGCGATCTTCGTCAGTGGCGTACAGTATCTCGCTGGCCTTTTTCGCCGCAGCTTTTATTGCCGCTACCGCTACTTTAGCCTTGGCCGGTACCAGATATTGTGGCTCGAAGTTTTTGTCTACATCCACACCCAGCTTGCTCTTAGGTAAATCGCGCACATGGCCATAGCTGGCCAGCACAGTGTAGCCAGAACCTAAGAAGCGCGTAATAGTGCGCGCCTTGGTGGGGGACTCGACGATTACTAGAGTCTTCTCTTTTGCGGACATGAGTCAGGGTGTAGCACGGAAAAATTATGGAAGTCAAAT
>CAYZDG010000107.1:0-2222 GCA_964477165.1 uncultured Gammaproteobacteria bacterium | reverse complement strand
GGGAAGGCTATTACTGTTACTCCACAGAATGCTGTTAACCGCGTCCACGGCGCCACTACTATTCTCTACCCATAGGCCACCTGCTGGGCTAGTGTTCTGGCTGCCGTTACTGGACACTGTAACGTGCTTAAGTACCACGCCGCTGTTGGCAGCGTTGATATAAACCGCGGCGCCGCTGCCAATGTTAAACATGGCGGCCACGTTATCTATTGTAACCACCTTCGGTGAACGCAGGGCAATGGCGCTGCCGTTGCCACCGCTGCCGAGCAAATTGGCGCGGAGTAACGTTAACCGGCGTATATCAGCGGCTGAATTTTCGACGTACACGCCACCGCCGTATCTTTTACCATCTCGCAACACGCCACCGCCGAAAGAAATTGCAATATCCCGCACTGTTGCAGCTAAAATACTATTGGTTACAACAGCCACGCCAGCGCAGTATTCAACAACGCAGGTGTCTGGCACAGCAATAGCTGTATCTGCCACACCGGCACCGGCCAAGGTAACTCTGGCAGTACGTATTACTGCGGCCTCGCGATAAGTACCGCGAGTCACCGACACAGTATCGTTAGCTTGCGCTAGGTTGAGCGCCTCCTGGATAGTGGCAGCGTCGGTCGGTACCGTAATAGTGGTACTGCGTCGCGTGCCTACCCGCGGCATTGTAACCTCGTTCGAATCAGCTGCGTCGGAGCTGCTGCTGCCGGCGTTAGCTACCACGCTGTACACATACTTGCTCCCGGACACGAGCGATGTTCGCGTAGCGTCGTAGTCGGTATAGACCGTTGAATCAGCTAGTAATGTAGCAATGACCTCTGTCGCGCTCCCCCCGACACCACTAATGCCACGTCTCGTCACGGTATAGCCGGTCTCGCCGCTAGCGTTGTCTCTCCAAACTAGGCGTACCTCGTTGCTAGCAACAGCAGTCGCGGCAACGTTCGACGGCGCCGCCAGCTCCAAATTTTGCGCCCGCGCCCGCACCCACAACACACCCGCGGTATCCACGTACGAGCTAAAGTTGCTTACTAAATCTAGGTTGATGCTAATATTTTCTCCTAATCTTTGGGTCTGACCCTCACGGCCTAGCTCCCACCTCCGGGTCAAGCGATTATATAGCTCCACCGTTACCGGGAAGCCAGCCGCGGCTTCACCGTAGCCTTCCCACCGAACTATAATGCGGCTGTAGCCGGCCGCGACGTCGCCAATTACAAAACGGTACACTTGGCCGTCCCAGCCACCGCTAATATTCGAAAGCGCGGTGGTAAAGTAGACCCCATCCCTAGTGCTGACCTTATTCTTGAAATTTTCCGAGCGAACACCGCTGCCAGGAATACTGGAATCATTATTCGTCACCTCATAGGCTACATCAACGCTCCCGGCAACAACTTGGCTCTGAACAGTTGCCGGCTGCCGTAGCACCATGCCGCCTGCGGTGCCGAACGCCACCAGTAATAGACTCGCCGCCACTACTAGCCAGCGTCGATTGACTAACTCCTTGACCAACCCTACTGTTTCTTTGTATTTTTGTAGTAGCATCATGGTCGATAATCTAGAAAAATTTTAACATAAATCACCACTTACGCACAGCGTATGCAAAACACAACTGAAGGTACCGAGCATTCGGGCAGTACTAAGCTACTAGTAACGATTGTTATAGTCCTATTGGTTATTGGCGGAGTCGCCTGGTGGCTTGCCAGCCGTACAGCCCCGCCCGCTGGACCCCAACCTGGCACCGAGCAGCCTGGTCGCCCCGAAACGCTATTACCGCCCCTGCCCGAGAAGATATATGACGTTAGCGGCACGGTAACCGCTATGGGCGAGGGCAGCTTTACTATTACTTCCCGCATCCGCACCGATAAGAACACCATTGCCGAAGGTTACCGCGACGCCCTACTGACGGTGCGCTACGACAGTGCTACCAAGTTTGAGCAACGGGCTGCCTATGCTGGCGACGGCAAGGTACCTGCTACCACGGTAGCCGCAGCTTCTGACCTCAAAGTTGGCGTGCCAGTAGACGTTCGTAGCCGCGAGAACATTCGCAACTCCGACAGCTTTGTGGCCAGCCAAGTCACTATTAAGCCAGTCCCTAAACAGTAGCTTAACCGTACCTACTATATGAGCGCTCTTGCCTACGTCCTTATTGCGGTCGGTCTTGCCCTAGTGTGGCTATGGCTGACCTTTAACAAACTTATTACCGGTCGCAATCGCACCCGCGAGGCCTGGGC
>CAYZDG010000106.1:1239-2238 GCA_964477165.1 uncultured Gammaproteobacteria bacterium | reverse complement strand
CTGCTACCGGCCACTACCGTAAGGCCAAGCAAACGTTGCAAATAAGCATGCCGCAACAAACACTGCCATCTGGGTTGTTTGGCTTTGTGGTTTTCTCCGACCAGTCGTTAGTTAAGCTGTCGGCGGGGGGGGGGAATCTTAAGTTTTTGCCGGAAACCACGCTGCCAAACACCTACAGCATCACCTATCCAAGCGGTGCAACTTCAGATTCGTCATCTACAGTCAGCATGACCCCGGTGACGGTCGACGGTTACGCAGCTCCGTACTTTGTACTCAAGAACGACGACGTCACGGGGTCATTTGCCAGCGGCGATATTATTCTGTCGGTTAGTAGTAACTTAGCCAATAAACTGAATCTTGATTACACCTTCTCAACTGAAGTATTGCCTGGTTACCTTCAGTCAGGTGAATTAACAGCTACTAAGAAGTGTAACGACCTACTACTTCTTACTTACGGTCAGCTACGCCTGGCAGTACCTGGTACCGTGCGCGAAACTATCACGGGGGGTGAAACACCAGAGGTTACCGATCGCTATTGGGCTGACCGCTGTGCCGTGGGCGTGCGTTTGGATCGAACGGGTATAATAGCTGGTACCCCCCTCGCCGGTCGTTTAGTGGCCTACGCTGATCCCGGTGGCACGGCGAGTATGGCTATTAACTACAGTCGGCCCAGCCCAGTGTTGCGGGTTGAGCGTGAGGAGTCTATTAACAACTGGGTGGCTGTTACCAATAATACCCCTTACAATTTTGGTTCTATTCCTGAAGATACGACTGCGACTACAAAATTCCGTATTTGCAACGTCGGCACAGAGGGCACCACGCTGAATGTTGGTACAATTGACGTCACTGAAGGCCCTGTATTTACAAAGCAAAATGAGTCAGGTCCGGCCGCACTTGAACGAGTGTCAAATATCACAGACTGCGGCAGTGGTGATAATAAATCATTTTCTGTTCAGTTCAGTCCTACCGCGATCGATAGCTACAGTGGCGATCTTGATA
>CAYZDG010000106.1:0-1229 GCA_964477165.1 uncultured Gammaproteobacteria bacterium | reverse complement strand
TGGGCCACACCATTCTTGGTAAACGCCTCGTGGGTTGATGTAGCGAGCGAGACGAATTATCGGTTTGGTACAACAACTGGAGTGTCTACATTCAGTCGTTTACTACCGGCAAATCAAGTGGTCTATAACGTTAATAACGGTAATGCAATTAATATCGGTTACCCTGTAATAGGCGATGTCGGGAGCGCATGTGCACAGGCGCGGGTCACTACCACTAATGCATCATGGACATTCTTTGTAGATGCAACTGATGGTACCAACTGGACGGATCGGTCAACTGCTTCCGCTCTTAACCGCCCTGGCTGGGATACGCCTACAAATTTAAAACTCCATCGTGATAGCGATAGCCAGGTAACACTTCGCTGGACTGATAATGCGTCTCAAGAGACTGGCTACGTGGTTTATAATTACACAACCCAGGTTGGAACTACTACTGATAACAGCTTAGCTGTGCAGGTCAACTTAAATCAGACATACAGTTTTAGTGTTCGGCCGTATGTGAAAAATCCCGCAGTCCCATGCAGGATAAACGGGCAAGATGATCTTATTTATGGTGGTCACTCTGCCTCTCTAACCTACCGGCACGGCCAGGGTAAGAAAATAGTGGTTACTAGGTACGGTCATACTGGTAATTTTTTGGGCGACGCTACGCTGCCAGGAGCAGATCAGTACGCCAAGGCTAATTCATTCTGTCAGAATGATGAGGCTGTTGGTCTGCTATTCGGTGGCAGCACCTGGAAAGCAATGTTGGCCGGTCAGCCTGGCGATATGTTCGCCGCCAATACTGTGTATGTTAATCGTCTAGGTGACGTTATATTTTATACTACATCCGCAATTACTGCTTTACCATTGCCAATCAATAACTCTAATGCGGTTTTGCTACCAGAGTCGTGTCCAAGCACAAATCAGTGCCCCGCTAGTTACCATCCTTGGACTGGGTATAATAATTACACCGGTGGCTGGCGTGGAGCAGCGGAGACCTGCGGCGTTCCTCTCGGTACTGATGCAACTCGGTGGACTACCACGGCCAATGTAGGATCAATGGGAGATTCACTAAGTACAGGCGGTAGTTGGATTGATTACCAGAGGCCACTCTGTACCCAGAGCCGTGGCCTTTACTGCATCGAGCAATAACCCTATGACCAAAGCCCAGGCCCAGGTACGTATTGCCAAACTGCGGAGTGAAATAGAACGTCACCGCTATCAGTATCATGTTTTGGATCGGCCGG
>CAYZDG010000105.1:0-2382 GCA_964477165.1 uncultured Gammaproteobacteria bacterium | reverse complement strand
AGGTACCAGGCCGTCGAACGTGACGGTTGAGTCAGCTGCGGTTAACGTTATGTCGGTGCTGTTTGGATCCTCAACCCAGCGGTAGCTGACCATCAAAAAATCTATAGCGGCTGCCGTAACCGTATCGGTATAGGTAGCAGATGAGGTACGCAGACGCATAACAACCGAGCTAGCCACCGGGTTAATAAAGTTCTCGGGCGATTGAAATATGTAGGCGGCAGTAATGGCGTCGGTATAAGTGTACGAAGTGGTAGCGGCATTTGTGGTTCCTATATTCCTAAATCCGGCTACCGACCAATTGCTAATGTAGGGAGTTGAAAAATCAAGCAATTGAGGCAGCATTGTTTTGCCGGTGCCGCCAGATAGAAAGAGCGCCGCGTAAGCCATACCCGCCGGGCTGGTGCCAGTAGACATAGTTAAGGTAAATGGTACATAAACCGAAGTTATATGCTCGGCTATGCCATCCCTATCACCAGCTGCCACGTAATAGTCACTGGCGGCGTCAACGGACTCCACACTACTACTCACCGACCAGTTATACACTGTGTAGGTGTTGGAAATCTCACGAGTATATGTGCAATCACCAGCGTTATTTGTACCATAGTCAATACGGCAACTGGTAGCATCACTATTAGTGGTGCCTACCATGATATACATCCAATCCACCCGCAGCTCGTTGGTACCGTTGGCCGTACCCACAAGACCAACTCGCACCTCGCCGTTACTAACATAATTAGTCAAATCAACATTATTTATAGCCGCACGGTTATTCTTATCAGATGCGGCGCACGCGCTCGCAGCGGTAATAAGTTCCCAACTCGCGGTAGAAAAATTGTATATCTCCATTTTGTAAGCAATGCCGGTAGCATCACACCCCGTCTCCGCTACTACCAGAATGGCATTGGCTCCAGGGTACGTCCGCACGTCACGAAACACCAAGTAAAACTCGGGGGTAACACTGGCTGTACCTGAAGCTCTAGCGTAAGAGTTGTCGCTACCGGTGGTGGCACCAGAGCCAGATATGAGGCTCGAGGGATTTTGGGCATTAACGTAGCCAGATAAACCGGTACTTTGCCCGGTAATAACAGACAGCCCCTGCGGGAAGTAGATGGGGTCTACCACCGTGGTTAAACCCGCGTAGTTGATTAAGTGGGTAGTGTAGACGGTAGAGGTGCTATAGGCGCGAATACGCACCGTGCCATTAGTGGATGACACGAAATTAGACAGTGAGGTGGTAGCGACTTGATTCACGGTAGAAGTAACCGCGCCGTTTGGCTTATTCCAGTAGCCATCGTAGATGTGCCAAGTATACGTACGTCTGGTGGTCTCGCCGATTCCTACCCGGCTGCCGTCGGTCACCTTGTTCAGGGTACGCCAACCGCCGGTGCAGTCGTAGTCTGCCGCGGTATCTACCGCCGTAGTGGTGGCCCAATCGCATATTTGGTAATAGCGCAGCAAATTAGCATTGCTCGACGAAGCGTACACCGTAATGACCATCTTATTAGCGTTGTTCACTTTGACGTAGTCAAAGTCCAGCTGCTGGTTGAGCCCAGTGTTGCTGGTAGTTACTGTCCAGCTGACACCATCACTAGCCTCGGGGTATAACGTGCCGCGCCACGAGGCAACATTTCCTACTTGTTTCCCCGCTAAAATAGGTGCCTCGGTACCTACCTGCAAACGTCCATTGGTAGGGATGTACTGATACTGCAGGGTACGGCGAGGCACGGCCTCCTCTACCCACCGAATAGACACCATGGCCCAATCAAAAGTGCGGGTGAAATTTGCCTTTAGCGTGCTGGCGCCAGTACGAAACCGCATTGTAATTGTATCGTTGTACGAATTAATATAGTGCTGGGCATTATCTTCCATAAACCCAGAATCAATAACATCGGTATACCCATAGGTTGTACTAGCATTAGCTATATTACCGACATTTAGGTAGCCGCTGGCGGCTATAGAATTAAGGCCCCACCAATCCTTTAGCTGTGGTTGCAACGAAGCGTAAAGGCTACCTGGTGTAGCGCGGACGCTATAAGCAATGCCTGTTAACGTGGCCGTACTCGGCACCCGTACGGGAAAGGTAATGTGGGTAGCCACAGCTGCCTCGCCAACAGTATTATCGTTATCGTTATCTAGAGCGTAGAAGTCGTGACTAAAAGTATTGGATTCCAGTTCGCTGGCCACCATCCAGCCGGTGGTGGAGGCTAAGGTACTATCTAGGTCATTAGTACGGTCGCACTGGGTAGTAACGCCAGTGCCAAACGAAATTTCACAGGCGTCCGTATCGGTAGCCGTGCTACCCACAATAATGTAGATATAGTCTAGGCGGATGCTCTGCGAGCCGCTGTCTAAGCCGTACCACCCCACTCGTACCTCGCCATC
>CAYZDG010000104.1:0-2437 GCA_964477165.1 uncultured Gammaproteobacteria bacterium | reverse complement strand
GCCCACCCGCCAGGCTTAAGAGCTCGCACTGGCGTGCCCTCCTCCTCGGCCACGCCGTCAAGATCACAGAGGTGTTCTAGGTGAGCCGCGCTAGCCGCGGTAACAATACACACTGTGGGCTTGGCAATAGCAGTGAGTGCCGCGGCGTCGCCAGGCGTATCAGATCCAAACTCTAGCACTAATACTTTTGGATATTCACGTTTCACCAGCAGTAATTCCACGCCGCGAAGAAATACTGCCAGCCACGCCAGCACCGAACGGTGCCCAACACGGGCGCGCAATATAGCCAACGGTAGACCTACATCTGTGTTGTAATTACCGGCTGGTTGCCCGACGTAACCCAGTGGCGTCAGTGCTACTGCCGTGGCTAGACGCGTACTGGTCTTACCCACACTACCGCTAACCGACACTACTAGCGGCCGGTATCTAATTAGCACCAACCGGGCAAGTAGCTGGATAGTGGTGATAACGAGATGACGGACAAGCTTCATGGGGTAGTTGGTTGAATGCGGAGGATACGGAGGGCAGCAGCGGTAACATCACGGAATAAGGGAGCGGCCGAACCTTCAGCCCACGCTACCTTGGGCGTCTCTAGCTTGGCAATAGTCACCACCACGGGGTCGTTTGCTGGAGCAATACCGGCCACCGTGTGGTTAGCTTGATCAACTAGATAACCGCCCCGAGGGTCAGGAATTTGGGCTGTGCCTGTTTTGCCGCCGACGATGAAGCCGGGCACCTGCGCGTTAAGGATAGGCGCGTTATGTACCACCGACGCCAGCATAGCGCGTACGGCCGCGGCCGTAGCTGGCTGTAATACCTGCCGTACTACTTTTGGTTCAGTAACGGTACGGGTACCGTCTGGCGCCACTACTTCTGCCACCACGTACGGTTGTACCAAGGTACCGCCGTTAGCAACGGCAGCGTAGGCAACAGCTAGCTGCAACGGCGTCGCCGTAATACCCTGTCCAAACGACGCTGTGGCCGCGTAGATCTCACCAGGCTTTTCGAGCGACGCAGTGTTGCCCGACCGATCGCCAGTAATGTCGATATTAGTTGGCTGGCCAAACCCAAACGCGGTTAGATAACGACGTAGATTTTCTGGCTTTAACAAACGCGCTACGAACACCATGCCAGTGTTAATAGAGCGCTCGAGCACGCCGATCATAGTTTGCTTACCCCAGCGCTTATTTTGCGCGTTCTTAATGGTATAGCCGCCGATGCGCTCCTCACCGGGATCCTCGAACGTGGTCTGCGGCGTAACCACGCCGGCATCGATGGCTGATGCCATGACGATCGGCTTCATTACCGAACCAACCTCGTACGGTACTAATGAGCGGCTCTCGTACTGGGCCACAGATTCAACGGCGCCGTAATTATTAGGGTCAAACGTCGGACTACTGCACAGCGCTAACACTGCGCCCGTCTTAGGATCTAGCACTACCACGGCACCGCCAGACGCCTGATTCTTCTGCACTGCCTGCTCCAAGCTGCGGCAGGCCGCGAACTGCAATGGTCGATTAATAGTGAGGATTACGTCAGATCCATCTATGGCGGGACGAAATACTTCAGTCGCACCAGCGATAATTCCGCCACCGGCGGCGCGCAGACCACTGACGTAACCACCAGATCCAGCTAACTGCTCTTCCCAATATTGCTCAACGCCATAACGACCGACACGCGTTTCACCATCCTGCGCGTAGCCCAAAAAGCCGAGTAGATTGCCGCTGGTAGTACCCTCGGCATACTGCCGCCAGGGTTCAGGTACCAAATATAGGCCGGGTAGATCTAGCTTTTGAATTGCCGCCCGCTGCTCCTCGGTTAATCGATGTTGTATCGGCAGATAGGCTCGCTGGCTAGAAGTGATACTCTCGGCCATTGCCGTGGTGGCCGTGGCGGTTAGCCATAACACTGGCGCCAGAGCCTCGGCTGTGGCCGCGGCGTCATCAATTACCCGCGGATTAACAAACAGTAAATCTTCATAACTATTAAAGGCGAGCGGAAACAGGCTGCCATCGTCCTCGCGCACCAAAATACTGCCCCGATTAGGAAACAACTTCTGTACCACGCGCTGCTGATCACTAGCCAGCACGGCGTAAGCCTGCCGCTGTATAACCTGCACTTGAAGCAGGCGGGCGGCTAACAGGCCGAACACGCCAATGATGACGATACGAAATATCCGATCGCGCGACCACCGTCGGCCCGCGTGGGGTACCGACCGCACCATAGACAACTAACGGGCTACGACTACTGCTCCGGCGCCGGCAAACTGCTGACCTGGCAACGCTACTAGATTCATCGCGGCTGTTGCCTCGGCTACGCGCTCCAATGATCGTAACTGCACTGCCTGCCGCTGCAGACGGCTATAATCCTCCTCTAGTGCCGCGGCCTTCTGCTGCAGCGAACGTATTTCTACATTCGCCGCAGCCGAAGCGTTGGC
>CAYZDG010000103.1:2227-2493 GCA_964477165.1 uncultured Gammaproteobacteria bacterium | reverse complement strand
CATCCGCGAGCTGGTTGCCGTTGGCACATCTAACTTCAAGGGCAGCCCTAAAACCCGTCGCCACAACATTAAGGTCGGCGCCGCCGCCGTTAATGGCACACTTATTATGCCGGGCCAAGAATTCTCGCTGCTAAGCACGCTGGGGGAAATCGACGCCAGCACCGGCTACCTGCCCGAGTTGGTCATAAAAGGCAATCGTACCATCCCCGAGTTCGGCGGCGGCCTGTGCCAAATCGGCACTACCTCCTTCCGCGCCGCCCTATCTG
>CAYZDG010000103.1:0-2217 GCA_964477165.1 uncultured Gammaproteobacteria bacterium | reverse complement strand
CCGGCGTACCCATTACCGAGCGCCGCAACCACTCATACCGCGTGGTCTACTATGAACCAGCAGGAACAGATGCCACTATTTACAGCCCCGCGCCAGACTTTAAATTCCTCAACGACTACCCCACCCCGCTGCTGTTTCAAACGCACATCAACGGCGACGAGGTGATATTCGAGCTGTGGGGTGTAAAGGACGGACGCGTCGCCACTCAAACCAAACCAATAATTACCAACGTTAAGGCGCCGGCAGCCACGCGCATGGTAGAAACTTTGGATTTAGCCCCGGGCGAAAAAAAGTGTACCGAGTCAGCCCACGCCGGCGCTGACGCCAGTTTTACCTACGGCGTTACCTACCCCAATGGCCAGGCGTCCTCCACCGTGTTCAATAGCCACTATGTGCCGTGGCAGGCAGTGTGCCTGATTGGTGTATCGCAGCTGTCGGCCTCATCTACGCCAGCGTCTACCTCCACCGAGCCACTAAACCCGTAGCGCGACCTCGCTCGGAGTGACAACTGGGTGGTATTCTATGTCTATGGATTCTTTCCTTCCTCCGCAGCCAACAGCCCAGACACGACCGCCGCATCACCGCGTGGCGTTGATCGTCGGCATAATTATAATCCTCCTCATCGCTGCCTTTGTGGTCTGGCGATTACGGCCGGCAACTACGCCTGGTGAACCGAATCAGCCAACAGCCGAGGAGCAGGCCGCCACACAAGCGTTTGAAGAATCAAAGGTGCAGCAACGGCTGGCAAACCTGGAGGGTATCCATTTACTGATCGGGAAGTACAAAAAGGAACATGGCAATTACCCGGCGCAGCTAGCCGACCTCGCCGACATCAAAGGGTACGCCCCAGGCATGGCCAAGATGATAAGCGAAACTAAATTGGACAACGGCCAGCCAGTATATACCTTCACCGTAACCGACGGCTCGTACCAGCTGTGCGCCAATCAGGTAGACAAAGAGTCAACGTGTGAGGGGCCAAAACAGTAGAACAGAGGACAAAGGACAGAGGACATAAAAAAACCGCGCCCAATTAGGGGCGCGGATTTGTGTTGATTAAACGAGAGTTACGATCATTACGATTCTACAGTTGCTTCGTCAGGTAATTTTTCGGTGAGCTCCAATGGCTCGCCCCCAAACACAGCCTTGCAGGTAAGTACAATTTCAAAACATGGGTGAACCTGCAGCCAAACCCCGACAAAATCCACTGCTTCCTCGAATGATTTCCTAAAATCACGTTCCCATGCGACGTCTGGTGTCCCAAAATCTCGAAGTAAAGTCACTGCGACACCGTCTTGGGTGGGAATAAGTTCTGCCAATTTCCACTGCTTCGTGGTGTCGTTCTTTGGTCCAAATTTATTAACCAATAACTCCACCAGTTCGTTCGTTATTGTGTTGTGGGCAGTAGCTTGCCTAATATCCGCAATGATAGATTCCCACAACGGCGCTGGAAGTGAAGACTCATTTAAGAGGAGTAGGTCGACAAAGTGCACACCCGAGGCTGCATCAATACTCCGCTTCGCAAGGCCGAACACTAGAGCTTCAATAATGGAATCTAGTGACCGCGGAAACGCGATGTGCTTACAATCGCACAAAAGTGCGAACGCCTGACGTATCCGTTTGAGTGAGCACCGCGAATCTCGCTCGCGAATGACCTCGGTGACCAGCTTTTGTTCACTGGATTTAAAATCACCCTGTGCTGCCTCAATGAGAAACGAGAATAACAGGCTCGCCTCCTCTTCATCACTGGTTTCTGCCCAGGCTGATCCTACCTCTGCCAGCAATCCTTTCATTGTTGCTGAAAAATTCTCGATGAGGTGATGCATCGGCTCTCGCAGCTCCAGATACAACTTCATTGCCACCTCCGCCCGCTTTGAACGAATCGCAGTACGCTCATCGCGTATATCGTCCTCAATATCCCTCCTTACACAATCATCAACTACTAACCAAAGTAACTCAAGGAGCTTCACTGCTCTTGTATCTGCCTTGAGTACCACAGTAGAAATACCAATGTGTCCGCAATTGTCCACCAACTGAATAATTGTGCTTTGTATCAAAAAGAACCGCTCATACGGATCCTGTTTTTGCGTAAGGCACAGAAATAATACTGGGTCTTCCGTCCAATTAACCGCGGTTAGTACCTTATCTTTGCTATCCATCTCTCTACTCCTCTGGCCGCAGCCAGTGTTTGATCCTCCCCGCAGGGAGGTGATTGATGGC
>CAYZDG010000102.1:0-2503 GCA_964477165.1 uncultured Gammaproteobacteria bacterium | reverse complement strand
GTAGTAATGCGTATTCTCGACACGCCTAAGAAGGCACCGACCTTGGGCGACCTCGGCTTTTGGGGTCGGCAGTTAAAGGTGATGGAGGAAAATGTGCAGCGGCCAGACGGCATGATGCTGGTAACCGGCCCGACTGGCTCGGGTAAGTCCACCACGCTTTTTGCTCTACTGAACATGATTAAAGAGGAGGCCATGAATATCTGCACCCTGGAGGATCCTATCGAGTACTACGTTGAAGGGGTTAACCAGTCGCAGGTTAGACCCGAGGTCGGGTTCACTTTTGCCACTGGACTACGGTCGTTGTTGCGGCAAGATCCCGACGTCGTCATGGTTGGTGAGATCCGTGATAATGAGACAGCAGCTTTGGCCACTCACGCCGCCCTTACCGGCCACTTAGTGCTGTCCACACTGCACACTAACGACGCGCTGGGCGCTATCCCGCGCCTTATGGATATGAAGGTGGAGCCGTTCCTACTTTCATCCACTCTTAATGTTATCGAGGCCCAGCGCTTGGTACGCAAGTTATGCCAAGAGTGCAAGGCACCCCGTGTGTTGCCACCAGAAGCAATGCAGCTGCCACAAACCGTGCTCCGCGGTGTTCCGCCCGAGGCCATGCCGCAGGATATTAAAATGGCCAACTTGCAGTTCTTCCACGGCCAGGGTTGCAAGCACTGCGGCGGCACTGGTTTCCAGGGTCGTTTAGCTGTAACCGAGGTCATCGAAGTTACTGACGCTATCCGTGAAGCCATGGCCAGTGGCAAGGGGACTACGGCAATTGCCAAAGAGCTGGCCAAACAGCAGTTTATTTCGCTCGAACAAGATGGCGTTATTAAGGCCGCTCGTGGACTAACCACCCTCGAGGAGGTGCTGCGCGTTACTAATCTTGCCCAAGCAGACGTACTCGGGGGCCGGTAAGAAAGGTAGAAGTGGGTCGGAACACCAGTACACCGTACACAGAAAATCCGAATTACTTGAGACTAAAGTCTAACGACTAGAGACGACCTTAAACCTAACACCTGAAACCTACAACCTGCTTTCGAACCTGCTATAATGACCCTATGCCGCAGACTACTCCCAAACCCCGCATTTTGGTCATCGAGGATGATGAGTTCTTGAATCGGATGTACGTGACCAAATTGGAGCACGAGCAGTTCGAAGTCCTCTCGGCCAGTGACGGTGAGACCGGCCTGCAGCTAGCAGTAGCCGAGCGGCCGAACATCGTCTTACTTGACCTACTATTGCCCAAGCGGGACGGCTACAGCGTGCTGGCCGAGATAAAGCGTCGTCCCGAGATGCAGCGGATTCCCGTTATTGTTCTGACCAACCTTAGCCAACAGGAGCAGGTACAGAAGTGTATGGCGCTGGGAGCTGCCGACTGCCTCATTAAGGCGCACTTTACCCCGTCGGAGGTAGTACAGAAAGTGCGCCAGTTACTGCAGCTATAATGGCGGTCGCCAGCGCGCAGGCACTCGCTACGGCGCGGCTCCTGCAGGCGCTGTCGGAGAGGCACGCCAGCGATTTGCATCTCGTTGCCGGTAGCTACCCCACGCTGCGGGTGAATGGCGTGTTGCAGCCTATAGTAGGTGAAGAAATTGTAACCGCCGAGGCCGTGGCGGCCGCGGCTGACTTTCTGCTCGCGCCCGAGCAATTACAGCAGCTGGAAAAGTCTCGTCAGGTGGTAGCCGTGTACTCGTGGGAGGGCCGCGGCCGTTTTCGCGTGGAGGCACAGTTTGAGTTAGGACAATTGTCGCTGTCTATACGCCGCGTGCCGAGCACGGTGGCGGATTTAGCCGCCTTGCGCGCGCCCGAGTCGGTACGGCGGTTGGCGCAGCTGGAGCGCGGCCTCGTTATTGTCACCGGGCCGACCGGATCTGGTCGTACTGGCGTGGCTTCGGCGTTAGTGCAGGCTGTTAACGCTAGTCGCGCGGTGCGCGTTGTAACAGTGGAGTATCCCGTGGAGTATTTGCACGCGGCCGACAAAGCCCTGGTGGAGCAGCGAGAAGTGGGTCGTGATGTGCCGAGCGTGGCCGAGGGTTTGCGTCAAGCCGCTAGCGGCGACGCGGCTGTTATCATGGCTACGCCAGTGGTGACGGGTGATGATTGGCGTGCTGTGCTAGAAGCGGTAGAGGCGGGCAAGCTTGTTATTGCCGTTACAGCTGGCGAGTCGTCCGCTGGTACCTTGGAGCATTTACACGCCACGTTCCCCTCGAGTCAGCAGGCATGGGTGCGCAACCTTCTTTCGGAGAACCTAGCGGCCGTGGTGAATCTACGGCTGGTGCCCACGGTGGCCGCTGGCCAAGCCGCTGCCTTTGAAGTGGTGACGCTCACTAGCGCGGTGCAGTCTGCTTTGCGCGAGGGGCGGTTTTGGCAATTGCCCAGCATTGTTCAAACCTCACGTCAGGAGGGCATGCAGTCGTTGGAGTTCGCTCTTGCCCAGCTAGTACGCGAGGGCGCGGTAGAGCAGTCCGTGGCCGCCGCCCAAGTCTCTGACCAAAGGGCGCTA
>CAYZDG010000101.1:0-2507 GCA_964477165.1 uncultured Gammaproteobacteria bacterium | reverse complement strand
GAGGCGCTGGCAGATTACCAACTAACTAATCCGCCATATGTGCCTGCCTAGGACAGCGGTATAAAAATAAAAATAAGGGATACAAAACAAGAGTTGGTGCCGGAGAGAGGACTCGAACCTCCACGAGCTTGCGCCCATCCGCCTGAGGCGGACGTGTACACCAATTTCTCACTACTGAAAATCAAAGGTTGGTGCCGGGAAGAGGACTCGAACCTCCAAGCCCTTTCGGGCACATGGTCCTGAACCATGCGTGTCTACCAATTTCACCATCCCGGCATATAGAAAGAACAAAGGACACAGTACTTAGGACATAGAGAAAAGGCAATGGATTAAGGTTCTAAATTCTCTGCCCTATGTTCTCTGTCCTTTGTCCTACCCTCTCCCCTACCTCACCCTCTTAGTCTTGATATACCAATCGCTAATACCGCTGAAACGGTCAGAGGGTGTGCCGAGGCGGTCGGCACGAATGCCGCGGATAGATGTATTAACTGGATACACGTAGGTGGGGCTGTATAGGAACAGCGCTGGCTGCTGTTGCTTAATAAGATCCTGAAACTTCGCCAGGGCGGCCTGTCGCGCGGCAGGATCGGCGGCAGCGCGCGCCTGTTCTAATAGAACATCGGCGTCGCGGTTACTCCAGCCGCTAATATTAAGGCCACCTACGCCCGCCTGGCTGGAGTGCCAGAAAGCGAATGGACTGCCCGTAGCGCCCAGCGACTCGCTAAACACCACGGCCTCAAAATCGCCAGTACGCACTCGGTCGCGCAGGGCGAGTCGGTCGACGAACTCTACCGTTGTGGGAATACCAATTGCCTGCCAATTTGCGGCTAAGGTTTCGGCCGCGGCACGGTGCTCGGGTCGGTCGGCCGCCAATATTTTTACTGTGGCAGTGGCATTACTCTTAACCCACTGGCTGTCTTGCTCCTTCCAGCCAGCGTCGGTTAGAGCCCGGCGGGCAGCGTCAACATCAGGAGCGGTATTTGGTGCCGTGCCAGATGGTGCTGGCAGCACTGGCCCATCTACTACTTGACCCTGGCCGTTAAGCGCACTGGCCAGTATTGCTCCGCGGTCAGCCGCCAGCGTCAGAGCGCGCCGCACCTCGGCCTTCTGTAGCAGCGACGACGAACGCATGTTAAAAAACACTGCGGTGTACTGTGGAATGGTCAAACGATGCAGGGTAAGACTGCGACGGTCAGCGGCAGCAGCAGCCGCTGACGCTGGTAACGAACCCAGGCCCTGAATGTTGCCGTTTAGTAACGCGGCCACGGCCGTGTCATAATCGGGGTAGAATTTAAATACTAACTCATCAAGATATGGGATCTGGCCATGGTAACCTTCATGGCGCTGTAGTGTAAGTGTGCGAATATTGCCGCGACTATCGCGAGTCAATTTAGCAAAGGCAAACGACCCGCAACCAACGGGTCGGCTATTAAGCGTGGTTAATTTCACATTAGCCGCCGGGATATCGCGCCATAGGTGAGCCGGCAACAAGCCGATGGTAAGCGCCTGGCGAAAATCGGGAAAAGGTTGAGGCAGACGGAAAGTAATAGTACTGTCATCTACAACTGTTACATCTACATCAGCCCACACTGCCGCCGTAGTTACAGGAAAAGTCTCATCCTGCAGGCTACTGATGGTAAAAGCTACGTCATCTACAGTCACTGGACTACCATCGTGCCAGGTGGCATTGTCGCGCAGACGCACGGTGTAGGTGAGGCCGTCAGCCGAAACGTCGATAGTCTCGGCTAAGTCAGGTACTATCTGGCCAGATGAATCTATCTTAGCTAGCGAGCAAAACACCAAGCTAGCTAGATCACGGTCAACGTCGTTAGCCACACCAAGAATAGGATTAATGTATTGCGGCGTGCCGACTAGCCCTTCGGTGTATGTCCCGCCTGGGACTGGCACTGTCTCGGCTGCGCGCCACCACGCCCGCAAACCCAGGGTAACCAAACTAACAATTAGCAACACCACCATGGCCGCGGCGGCACGACGTTCCCCCGCCGTCATCAGGCTGGGTAGTGCTCGCAGCTGGCGCCACTGCGGCACCAGCCGCCGACCCGCGCTAACAGAACCCTCGTCAAAACGACGCTGGCGCTCAAGCGCCGGATGGAGGCTGGATGTGCCGGTGATTCGGCTCCGCAGCCAGATGCGGATTCGCTGTAGTAGCGACGTACTTTAGGCTTTTTTTAGCAGCAGCAACTCTGCCAACGACAGGGCGACAAATGCCACCGCGAGGATAATAGTCGCGATATAAATAACCTTCTCCGCCCCACGCTTAGTGAGGTACACGCTGCCTTCGCCGCCAAATACGCCACCTAGGCCAGTGCCACGCTTCTGCATCAACACAGCAGCAGTCAGCAGTACTGACACCACGACGAGCGCAACTTCAATAACGGTACGCATAAGCTGTAGGGAGAACGGTAACAAATGGGGAAGGATTGGTCAATGTGGGGTAGGTTGGGGCAGGTTATAGGTTTTAGGTGTTAGGGAGTCGTAGTCTTTAG
>CAYZDG010000100.1:0-2518 GCA_964477165.1 uncultured Gammaproteobacteria bacterium | reverse complement strand
GTGGGGTTAGCCGAAGGAATGATGGCGCCGAGGCCGCGACCTAATGGGGATGGCATACGGATATATTAACAAACAAACGTTGTAATAACCAACGTAGAGACGTTGCAATGCAACGTCTCTACAATGTTTCACCACCCGCGATAGGCCGCGGCCACCTCTTGCGCCAGCTTATGGTAGGCGCGGGCCGCTCGGCCTTCGGGCTCGTAGGCGGCAATATCCTGCCCGTGTGAGGGCGCCTCGGCCAGACGAACCGTCCGCGGGATAACGGTGCGGAAAATACGGTTAGGAAAATATTGGTATAGCTCGTTAAACACGGCTTCGCTTAATTTGTTGCGGCCGTCGTACATCGTCATCACCGCCCCTAGGATATTAAGGTCTGGTTTTAAATTAGTACGCACTAGCTCGACCGTGCGCAGCAGCTGCCCCAACCCCTCAAGCGCGTAATACTCACACTGCACGGGGATCAGCACGTCGTGCGCCGCCACTAAGCCGTTAATAGTAAGTAAGCCTAGTGACGGCGGATTGTCCACGATGACAAAATCATACTCGTCAGCTATTGGCTGCAAGGCTCGGTGCAACCTAAACTCGCGCTCGGACACGTTGACTAGCTCCACATTAGCTCCGGCCAGGTCAGGACGAGCTGGCACAACGTGCAGCCGCTCTAAACTAGTCTCGCGCCGCACGTCAGCCATAGTCACCGGCCCCTCGGCAATAACGTCGTACAAGCTGTACTGCAACTCGTGCGGATTAATGCCCAGGCCAGATGTGGCATTGCCCTGCGGATCCACATCGACCAGTAAAACCTTAAAACCCTGACGCGACAAAGCCGCGCCCAGGTTTACTGCCGTGGTGGTCTTTCCCACTCCCCCCTTTTGATTAACAATAGCAATAGTTCGGCTCATAGCAGAGTGTTAGTATACCGTCGCGTTGACTACAACCCAAGGGTATGATGGACTGACAGCGAGCTGGGGTTAAATTGGCATAGATGACGGGCGGGTGGCGGAACTGGCAGACGCACAGGACTCAAAATCCTGCGGGCGCAAGCTCATGAGGGTTCGATTCCCTCCTCGCCCACCATCTGTGCCAAAGGCTAAAAGTATTACAAATGCCCATTCGCGGGCGAAGGACATCCCTGGTGGCTAGGGTGTTGCGAAGCTATTGAACCATTGTGTTCTCTTGACAAAAACATTACTAAGAGTATATTCATTCTGTTACTGGGAATAATTACCAGTAATCCTTTACTACTGGGGTTCAGTGGTAAGTATCGAACATTGAAAGGAAGTGCTCATGTTAGCACCTGAACGACAAGGTGAGATTGCTCTATTGTTGATTAAGTCTCACCTCCGAAAGAAAGGTCTGAAGTTAAATCAGGAAACACGACGCGAGATTGGGAACGTCGGGAAAGAAATCGGCGTATCCCTGGAAGAGCTTCTTGAATTCATGAGACCTCTCGTTGAAGAGATTACGGACGGATTTTTCGCTGACGAGAACAAAAAGTAATCTGTGAACAGTTCAAAAACTAGGGTGGAGCTATGAGCTCCCTAAAAGGGTAATTGCACCTCGCTGCTACAAGCAGCCAAGGGCAGAACAAGAACCTAACCCCGTTGTTCGACTGTTCGACAACAAGACCCCCGCCGCTAAAAGCGGCGGGTCTTTTTTATAACGATTCACTCCCACTATGACACCATTTCCTGTAACGGAAATTATCGAACAGTAGTGCGACGGGTAGAATGCGTCAGCCGCTGACTACCCCAGCGCCAGACGTGGTCAATGCCCACAACAGTAAGACACAGGCAAACCACGGCTATGGCGTACAGCGCCAATAGCGCGGCAGCGCCCAAGTAGCCACCAAAAAAGCTAAGCCAGCTTAAAACGACGATGCGTACCGAAAACGCTGTTAGCTCTAAATATCCAGACCCCACGGCTAAAATGAGCGCTGTGCCTAGGCCAATGCTAGTAACCAATCGAATGCTATAACGCCCACCCTGACGAAATATTTCCACTAGCACCAACGCCGCTCCTAAACAGGCGGCTACGAACTGAACCGACACTACGTCGCGAAGGCTATCCATAGTTAGAGGTTCGCGGGCTTACCACGCAATGCTACCGACAGCCAGCTAATAGTGTTATCCCCTACTGTCTTTAATCTTCCATTAGCTCTTAGGCGCCGGTCAGACGACCAGGCAGCGAACCGCGGACTAAACCTCACTGGGCCAAACTTTCGCACCTGGCGGATAAGATAGGCGTCCTCACCATGAAACTTCACGACATCGACGTAGTCACCTAAATCTCGGCACGCCGAACGACGAATAGCCATATTGCCTCCATTAGCTACGGCCATAAATCCTAACCAATTCACTAACGCGTGAAGCGGCACAAATCCAATCACCTGATAAAGAGCGTTTAATACACGACCCACTGGATCCATATCAAACACGTAAGGGCCAGAAATGGCTGCTAATTGAGGTTGCTGGGTAAAAGCCTGAACAACCCGAGCAGCCCAGTGGGGTGGGATAAC
>CAYZDG010000099.1:0-2520 GCA_964477165.1 uncultured Gammaproteobacteria bacterium | reverse complement strand
GCAGTGTGGGAGCATTTTGCCGAACCCAAAAAGTCGGAGGATTTATTAATAGTGCAGAGCTGGCCGGGGACGCAGAAAACAGGAAACAGAAAACAGGAGTCAGTTGGCGCTAAGGAATTTCAACTCGTTAAACAAATAATCACCAATTTTCGATCAAGTAAAGCAAACGCAAAAATTGATTCCGGAATTACGATGAGTGTCACTATTCAAACTAATAATTCGACAGTCGGATTACTTCACAAATACCAATGGTTAATTGAAAAACTTGCTAAAGTCGAAATGACTCTCAACGGAGGGAGCTCGGAAGAAGCTGGTCTCGGCTCAATGATTGAGCATTGGGATACTGGTCTTGATACAGAACGAATCGCCATCGAAAAATCTAGACTAGAAAAATACATCGCTGGACTGCGATTTAAACTGACAGATGAGAGCTTTACCAGCCGCGCCCCGGCCGCGGTGGTACGGGAACAACGGCAGAAGCTAGCCGAAGCGCAGGCAAAACTACAGCAACTGGGATAAATTTGACCATGTCAAAAAAGAGCCCCGCGTTACGCGGAGCTCTTGGTTATAGTTATATTGAATTTTACTATGCGAGCGCGTTAAGTGCTTTAAACTGTTCGGGGGTGAATGCTTCTTTCATCACCTTATCAACAGCGAATGCACGACGCGCACTTTCTCTGGTCGACGGCAGACTTGGTAAACCTCGGATTTTGTACGCGTCTTTAGTGATAAGCTTCGGCGGTTTCAGCTTCCGCCTAACACCGTCAAGGCCAGCCATGACAAGGCCGATGTACAAGGCGTAGGCATGAGTACCAAGCGGCGATGGTGCACGAAACTCGATGTGGTACGACTCCCAAGTACCGCCTGTAAGGCGCCAACACACCGTGCGATTGGCCCAGCCAATACCATTACATACCGGGGCCTCAAAGCCAACGACTTTAATACGACGATAGCACTCATCCCAAAGGTTACCAAGATAAGTAAGGGCATCAGCGTGCTCAAATAGACCCGCTACGAAGCTACTACCCCACTTTGTAAGAGTACTATCTCTATTGAAAATTGCATTGTTGCCAGTACCAAGGTCTACCGCGCTAATGTGGGTATGCTCACCTGATCCGTTCCAACCATTAACTGGCTTCGCGGAAAAATCAACAACATATCCAAATTGATCAGCAATGCGGGGTAGCCCCATACGCAGGACCATAAAATCCTCCGCTGCCTTAACTAGGTCAGTTGCCTCGGTATTAATTTCCCACTGCCGGTGGCTAACCTCGGTATGCGCCACAGTTACATAGAGACCGCCTTGAGCCAGGCACTGCAACATCTTCATCACTACGTCAAAATCTGGCGCGAGGTGCGGTAGCTGCTGATAGTTGCCCTTCGTATTGATACCTGCCACATAAGCTGACTCGAGATTCACTTGTTTTGGGTGGGCAAAGCACTCTGTTTCATAGCCTCCGCGAAATGTAACATTGTGCTGTTTCCTCGCAGTAGCAAGAACCCGTTGTAGGCGAGTACGGAAGCACCCGGGGTTAATACGAAATGAACCATTTGTTCGATTGGGATACATGGCATTACAGAAACCAATAGCAACTCTGGAGAAACCTGGCAGCCGGCGCACTGAAGTTGGGTCAACGAAAATCCTTACGTCAGAGTAATTAATATCACCGTATGGATCAATCGATGAACCATCAGTGGTCTGCCCTTCTTTGCAGATACTAAGCAGATTCCCAACTGAAACAAATGGTCCCCTTGGCTCACCGCGCGCATCAACAACTACAGGGAATAGGGTATGAATACCTTGGGCTAATAACCATTCGCGCAGCTGCTTAGGGTCATGTGGCGGTAATTCTGGTACTGAAAACGGAGGTGGTAGCATAAGGCCACTTTGGTTTTCCATTTTTAACTCCTAGTTTTTTTCTTCTGATAATATTTACTAACATATGAAACTAATCACAATACGCAAAAAACACTTTGTTAAAGTGCTAATAAGTGAACCCTACCCGCCGAACAGGGGTTGGGTCAAGCACGCTATAAAATGATGCTGGTGATCGAGAGCTGCCCCTCGACTCCCTCTGGTCGCTCGGGACATTCGACTCCTCTACTTATTGCCAAGATTTCCTAGTGGAGTGGTCGAAGACCATGAGCGACGCGACGAGATACGAGGAGCGGAGTCGAATGGTGGGCGCAGAAGGAATCGAACCTTCAACCTTGGGCTTAAGAGGCCCCTGCTCTGCCAATTGAGCTATGCGCCCGTAGATAGATACAAGACAGACATCATTACCGAACTCGGGCGAACAATCAAGTCCGCAGGCTGGCCACGGTTCGCGCTAGTCCGTCTGCCAGAGCCACGTGCGGCTGCCAGCCTAACAGCTGCTGGGCGCGAGTGATATCGGCGCAGCTATGACGAACCTCGGGCACGGCTGGGCCGTGCTGCGGCTCCACTGCCGCGCCCACTACCTGCGCCAGAGTAGCCAGCAGCTGGTTCACTGTTACGCTACTGCCGGAACCAACGTTCAC
>CAYZDG010000098.1:0-2557 GCA_964477165.1 uncultured Gammaproteobacteria bacterium | reverse complement strand
ACTACTCGTTACCATGAGTTATCTGCTCCGCTGCGTGATCGGTTCGGTGCCACCTTCCGCCTAGAGTTCTATGCGCCAGAAGAGATCGAGCAGATAGTCAGCCGCAATGCCAAGCTGATGAACGTGGCATTAGACGACGAGGCGCGGGTGGCTATTGCCCAGCGGTCGCGTTTCACACCGCGGGTGGCCAATCGGTTGCTCAAGCGCAGCCGTGACTACGCGCAGGTCCATGGTAGCGGCCAGTTAACCAAGGCCATGGCTGACGCGGCTCTGGCGATGCTGGATATCGACCATCTAGGATTGGACGCGGTAGATAGGCAATTACTAAACACACTAGCGACCACGTTCAGCGGCGGTCCAGCTGGATTGCAGGCGCTAGCTGCCGCCACCAGTGAGGAGCTAGGCACACTCGAAGAGGTGTACGAGCCATATCTACTCCGGCAGGGTTTAGTAGCTCGTACTAGCCGTGGCCGCGTGTTAACCGAAGCCGGTTGGAAACATCTTGGGCTAGCTACGCCCAAGGATTGGCAGAGTAAACTTGTCTGACCTATGAGCAAATTTTCTCGCACGCTGTTGTACGTAGACATGCTGGCCACGTCATCGTTCGGCTTACTGCTGCCGTTTTTAGCTGTGATAATCACCCGTCGCGTAGAAGGAGCAACATTGCTGCACGTGGGGTACGCTGTTGGTTTGTATGCTCTAGCCAAGGCAATTGCTCAATTATTTCTTGGTCGTGCGGCCGATGATGCCAGTTCAGTGCGCGGTCGCTTGCGGTTGTTGTCTATTGGCGCTGGTTTACTGACGGCAGTGCCGTTGCTATATCTTATAGCCGGCAGTTTGCCATTACTCTTAATTGCCCAGGTGCTGTGGGGTGTGGGTGAGGCGTTGGTGGCACCAGCCTGGTTCTCGTTATTCAACCAGTCCTTGTCACAAGGACACGAGGCGCGGTCATGGCAGTGGCGCGAGACAGTTGGTTTGCTTCTAGCGGGCGCAGCAGCAGTGGCTGGCGGTTGGTTGGCCGAAGGCGGGGGTGACCGCATGATCTTTATTGCCATGGCCATATTGGCTGGCGGCGGTAGTTTTTTGGCTATACGGCTGTACCGAGCCGAGGGTAGCCACGTGTACCGGGTGCCTTTATCTAGCTCGACTTGACGACTGGGGCTTACATCCGTAGACTCGGTTTACAATCTGGTTAATTTTTCTGACATGATAAGCATTCGTTTGAGTCGGGTGGGACGGCGGAAGAGCCCAACGTACCGGCTGATAGTATCAGATAAGCGTAAAGACCCCTGGGGCAAATACCTAGAGTTATTGGGTCACTATAACCCACGAACTAAAGAGTTCGTGTATAAGGCCGACCGCATTACCCATTGGGTTAGTGTGGGCGCGCAGGCTAGTGGCACGGTGCATAACCTGCTGTTAAAGCACGGTTTAGTTAAGGGCAAAACAGTTAAGCCCGTAACCATTACCGCTAAGCGCAAGGCTAAGATGGAGGAGAAGAAGAAGGCAGAGTAAATCCCAAATCTCAATTTCAAAATCCCAATAAACTAATATTTAATCCGCTTTAGCTTTTCAGTTATGGACCAGCCTAAGTACCAGCAGTTTGTTGAATACGTGGTCAAGATGCTCGTTGATCACCCTGATGACGTTCGAACCGAGCACACCGTGGACGACCGTGGCGTATTAATTACGTTGCACATTAATCCCGCCGATATGGGCCAGATTATTGGCCGGCAAGGCCAGACTGCCCGTTCTATTCGCACGCTACTGCGCGTCGTGGGCGCCCAGGGTGATGCGCGGGTGAACATGAAGCTCTACGAGACTGATGAGCAGCGCCAGGCGCACCTGGCCAGTCGTCCCGCTCGTCCAGATGATGGCGCCAGCCGTGATGATCGCGGCCCCGTGGAGACAGTTCGCGAACCCATTCCCGTCCAGACCCCGATGGACGATTTAGAGGTATAACGCGTAGCATT
Source organism: uncultured Gammaproteobacteria bacterium (assembly GCA_964477165.1). Classification (GTDB taxonomy): domain Bacteria; phylum Patescibacteriota; class Patescibacteriia; order CAYZDG01; family CAYZDG01; genus CAYZDG01. Next base: position 584 of record CAYZDG010000098.1, on the reverse strand, counting down.
ATAACCACCGCGGTAGAGACGGGTTTGAAACCCGTCTTTACCATATAATGACCATATGCCTAAACCTAAATATCAACTTACCCACATCACCGCGGTTCCAGGATTGTTGGATTCGTATTTTAGTGGCGGGGTGGTTGGCCGCTCAATTAAGAACGGGTTGATAAAATTCTACGAGCTTAACCTGCACGATTTTGGCCGCGGTAAGTATAAGGCAGTAGATGATACGCCGTACGGCGGCGGGCCAGGCATGGTGTTGCGCGTCGAGCCAATTGTGGCAGCGCTCAAGAAGGTAAAACGAACTACCAAGACGCGTGTCATCCTGTTTGAGGCAGCGGGAAAATTATTCACACAGATAGATGCGCGGCGGTACGTTAAAAGATACAACCATCTCGTATTCATCAGTGGGCGGTACGAGGGCGTGGATGCCCGCGTGCACAAGCTGGTTGATGAGCGGGTCAGCATTGGCCCGTACGTTCTATCGGGCGGGGAATTGGCAACAGCCGTAGTGACTGATTGCGTCAGTCGTCTTATCCCGGGCGTTCTCGGCGCGTCTGAATCGTTAGACGAGGAATCTTTTAATGACG
>CAYZDG010000097.1:0-2566 GCA_964477165.1 uncultured Gammaproteobacteria bacterium | reverse complement strand
GTCTTACTCTAGCCTGGGTCTCACTGCTTGGCGTAGGCGCAGCTATGGCCGCAAGCTTAATTCTCCTCCCCGAGTGGGTGAGCCGCGTCGGTCTAACCCTGGCTGGATTTGCTTTGGCAATTCACGTTGGGCTGTCGATAATGTTCAGTCGAACCCCACGTCTGGAGGCTTAGGAACCGTACCCACGTCTGGTCTTGATTAAAAATTGAATATTCCGTAAGGTTTTCCTACGCGGGTATCGTATAACGGTATTATGCCACCTTGCCATGGTGGAGAAACGGGTTCAATTCCCGTTACCCGCTCCATTCGACTCGCCTTGAGCTTCGCTCAGATCTCGCTCATGGTCTACGGCCCTTACTAGGGGGCTCCGACCACGCCCTTTTTAAGGCGGAGTCGAATGTTCTGAGCGACCCTGAATGAGCGTAGCGAGTTGAAGGGGAGCCGAAGGGCTTATACTTTACCTAAACTTAAAGAAGGGAGTCACTACGGTGTTCACGCCGGGGTGGTTTGCGCGTTGTCCAAGTAGTGCCATACTAGATTCTTATTTCCAGCATTACTTTTATGATTACCCCAGAGCTTCGACAGTTTGTGGCCCAGGCAATGGCTGCCGGCCAGTCCGTTGATGATATCCGTAAGAATCTGCGTGAGCAGGGCTGGGAGTCGTTAGATATTGAGCAAGCTCTGGTTCAGGCAAATCAGGCGCCGGTGGCACCTAAGCCGTCGGGTTGGTTTCCGGGAATATTCGAGCTCATCCGGGGCGCGTTTCGTCTTTGTCATAGTCGCGTCAAGGCACTGCTCACGGTTGCCGTAGTAGCTGGTGTTTTGCTAATAGTTGGGCAGTGGTTGGGTTATGGTAGCGTTTCAATAACATCCTCGTTCCGCTCTGACGGAATGATGTTCCCGGGCGGCATAATTGCCATTATCGCTTACGCGGTGGCTATGGTGGTTTACGCCTATGCTTGGTTTGCTGGAATTATTGTTATAGTGCGATCTGATGTTGTGTCCTTGCGGCAGGCGATAGTAGAAGTGCCGCGCAAATTCTTGCCGATGCTGTGGGTTATAATTTTGTCATCCGCAGTTATTATGGGTGGCTTTATTTTCGTGTTTATTCCCGGTTTAATATTCGCCGTGTGGTTTAGTTTCACTTTGTATGTGTATTTGTCGCAGAATATCGGTGGTCTGCAGGCGTTGCGATTGAGTAAAGAGTACGTGCGTGGTTTCTTCTGGCGCGTAGTGTGGTCATTTTTCGCCTTTGGTGTTTTGGCCGCTATCGTGTGCGTTATCGGTATAGTGTTACTCATGGGTCTTGCCGTGGTGACTGGGCCAGTAGGCTTTATTTTCAGTTTATTACTAGGCGTGGTAATGATCGCCGTAGGGATACTTTATACGGCGTACTGCTTCCAAGTATTTCTCGCGCTTCAGGCGCGCAAAGGCGTTCTTACAGATGCGTCTAAAGCAACAGCGCCTATTGTTATTGGGCTCATTGGTTTAGTAATAATTATTATTCTCGCGGTTTCTGGCGCCTTTGCCCCAAAGCCAGAACAAGACGCGCTTAACGCGTTAGGTATTAGTAGCCAAACAGACATTCGGCGAGTATTTGAATTAGCCGCGGTAAAAGTAGCAGTCGAAACATTTTATGACGAGACTGGTTCATACCCAGCCACCCTAGGTGACATGGGCGCGGATTATTTAAATCCACAGCTCGTCGACACAACAGCTTTTACCTACACTAGCACGGGGGCTACATACAAGTTGTGTACTACGGTGGGTGGGCAGCAGGCTTGCGAGCAGCCCTCGACAGCGCCTGCGGTTGCGCCGTAAAGTAGGCGCACGCCGGGGTGGTGCCTAGCACCTCGTGGGGTGTTAGGCCCCGCACCTTACATGGTGCGGGGGAACGGACACGCTACCATCTTGACTTGCGTAATTAGAGGCTCGCCAAGTAATAAATTGTACGTAGGACGTAGCGAGGATCTTCGCCGAAGATTGCATGAGCATCTATCAGGAAGCGTTTGGAGCACAAGTCGAATGGGTTAGTTGCAACTTATATTTTACGAAGCGTTTTTTGCCAAAGTCGATAGCATCCGCCGATAACGATATTTTAAAACAACCAAGGGAAGGAGTACGCTTCGGATGATGCTGCGGGATAGTTTAGTTGTTATCTAGTGTGCCGGGGTGGTGGAACGGTATACACGGGGGACTTAAAATCCCCTGCCCGCAAGGGCTTGCGAGTTCGAATCTCGCCCCCGGTACCACGATAGTTATTTTTAGTAGGTTGGGTCATTCAAACTGACGTTATAGGACTTACCCAGTACCACATTGGGTACTGGGTACCCGGCACCCTGTGTGGTGCCGGGTAAAATCCCCTGCCCGCAAGGGCTTGCGAGTTTCCGCCAGAGGCGGACCTGGTACCCGACGTGGTACCATGGCGAATCTCGCCCCCGGTACCAATTTTACTTTTACTACCCGCCGATTCGTCAGCTGGCTTTAGGTGTTTATAATTTTTTCTCCGCACGGTATAATTATTTACGTAGTTTAGATCTTTTTGAGCAATTAGCGCCGTCGCATG
>CAYZDG010000096.1:0-2569 GCA_964477165.1 uncultured Gammaproteobacteria bacterium | reverse complement strand
ACACGCTACCTTGAGGTGGTAGTGGGGAAACCCGTGCAGGTTCGAGTCCTGTCCTCGGCACCAACCTTCGCTCTCACTAGCGTTCGAGCTACGGTTGGCCTTCGGCCACTACCTATAATGACGTTTTGACATTTGGTTTTGGGATTTTGGATTTACTTTTTAGGGGCTCGTAGCTCAGCTTCCGCCAAAGGCGGGGGTTAGACAAAGCCACTTAATAATTGAATAGTTTTTCTTAGTCCACACGTATGGGCTCGTAGCTCAGCTGGTTAGAGCGACTGCTTTACACGCAGTAGGTCCTCAGTTCGAATCTGAGCGGGCCCACCATTCGACTTCGCCCCTCGTACTCTCGGGGCTTCGCTCATGGTCTACGACCAACTGCTCAATATGGCTCCGAGCAGCACCGAAGTCGAATGTCCTGAGCGACCGTAGGGAGTCGAAGGGCTACCACTGCTATACTAATCTCTATGGGTCGCATTATCTGGGGGTTAATAATAGCCGCGCTGGGGTTTATTATTACCCGCTACGCGCACTGGATTGTTGAAAATTTTGGTTATATGCCTTGGGCCGAAGCGCACCTGGGCGGCAGCCGGACTGCCTGGCGCCTTATCGGCGTGCTTATTACCGTAGTTGGATTACTAATAGCAACCAATCTTGCTGGTATGTTGGTACTAGCCTTATTAGGTCCAGCCATACCCCGCGCCGGCATCTAGGCTGGACAGTAGGCCACTAGTAAAGTAAAAGTATTTCGTATGGGGACGTAGCTCATCTGGTAGAGCGCCGCGTTTGCATCGCGGAGGTAAGGGGTTCGAGTCCCCTCGTCTCCACCACTAACTCGTATGGTTCTGCGCCGAAGGCGCACCCGCCTCTGGCGGGGAATCCGGCACGGTCCACCACAGTTGTACAAATTAAAATCCAAGCCTTGATAGGATGAATTAGTCACTGGCGTGTATTCGTCATTATGATTTAGGATTTTGTATTTACTATCTCCAACCCTTCTTGACAACGCTATAGATGTGCTAAAATGATTGCATGCTGGTTGAGTTCGAAGTTCGCGTCGCCCCATGCGCGTGAGCAGAGAACAAAACAGGATTGCGATCGGTACCAGAGCAACTTAAGCTCTAACCCCGCAACCATACTCTACACAGCACAAAGGAGGTGAGCACCATGGCTGCCAAAAAGAAAGCAAAGAAGAAGGCCAAGAAGGCCACCAAGAAGACTGCTAAGAAGAAGACCGCAAAAAGGAAGAAGCGCTAGTCTTCTTAGATCTCCGTTTTTACGTACGTGAGAGGCACGAGTCCCCCAAATATTTGGGGGCCTCATGCTATTCTGGTACACTCTATATAAGGCTCTGTTGAGCTAATTTCTTACGGTCCTTGGCGGTAAAGACTTTTACTGTTCCATACTGCCCGTCAAACCCCGGCTCAATGCTTAACTTGCCCGCGCGAACACGCTTAATACCTTCGACAATTGCAGCGTCGCCGATGCGTGCCAGTGCTGCGTCATCACCATCGAGCAACAGTGGTAGCTCGGACATTATGTCACGCACGATATTTATATAGCGCTGCTGTACTCGTTTGCTACTCACACCAACGTCGTACGCGTCAGCAATAATCTCGGCTAGTGGTACTAATGAGCGGTAAGATGGCGCGCTACTAAGTACAAAACCCTCTGGGCGCTGTGCTAAGTTATCCACACGGTGCAATACACCGACTGTCAGTTGTCTTCCACACTTCGGACAAATATTATTCCATAACTTAGTCTGCGCAGGTGTGCTACGCACGCCGCAAGCTCGATGTCCATCAAAATGATACATACCTTCTTCAGGAAAAAATTCTACAGTGAACAATAATTTGCCTTGGTCGCGCTGGCGCACAATATTGAGGAACGCGGGGTATGAGAGCTGATTAAGTTCAAATGCATTAGCCTCACGACCGAGTTTAGCTGGCGAGTGGGCATCGGAATTAGACAGCAATAGCAACTTATCTAAACTAGGTAGGCGCCAGTTCATCGCCGGATCACTGCTTAGGCCTGTCTCAATAGAGTTAATGTGCCCGGTAAGATCGCCAAAGCACTCCTCCAAACTGTCGAATCCACTCTTGGAACCAAACACGGCAAACCACGGTGTCCAAGCATGGGCCGGCATTAGCTCGAAGCCTGGGTCCAGCTGCAGCAGCAGCCCCAGCAGTGTGTAGCCGCTCATGCCAAGTATGGGTCGACCGTCCGAACGGATGTTGCAACCACGTTCGACAAGCGCCGCATTGAGCTTGGCCACAGCGGCCAAAGACGGCGCGAATACACACAGGTGCAAACGCCGCACCTTGCCGCCCTGCGAATAGATGCAAGCCAGCTCGGTAGTGAGCATAAAGCGCACCGGACGGGACAAATTAACTCGCTGCTTTAGTTGAAACAGTCCTGGCTCTGTTTCTTCTAGATTCTGTTCTAACTCGCGGAACCATGCTGGGTGAGTGAAGTCGCCAGTGCCAATAATATCTAACCCCTTATACGTCGCCCACTCGGCTAGATGCTCCAAATCACTACTCTTGGATGTTGCCCGAGCATATTTTGAGTG
>CAYZDG010000095.1:0-2720 GCA_964477165.1 uncultured Gammaproteobacteria bacterium | reverse complement strand
GTGGTTAACGCCGCTAGCATAAAGCCCCTAGACGAAGAGACAATCGTTTCGATTGCCACCAAGTGCGGCGCCGTGGTTACGGCCGAGGAACATCAAATCACTGGCGGTTTGGGCGAGGCAGTTGCTGGCGTCCTCGCACGTAAGCACCCCATGCCAATAGAGTTCGTTGGCATGGCCAATTCCTTTGGCGAAAGCGGTAAACCAGCCGAGCTTATTGCCAAATACAGCATGGATACCAAGGCGGTTTTGGCGGCTGTAGGGCGGGTAATAAGCAGGAAATAGAGTAGGAATAGGCGCCAAGAAGACCAAAAAAGTCCTTTTACTGGGCTTGACTCTTTCCTTTAGATGTGCTAATATATAAATATTAGAAGCTTGATAATTCATTAATTTAGAAGAAAGCCCTAAAAAAGGGCAGGAGAATTGGAAATGGATAATTCATTAATTCTTTCTGTAAACCTCGGCCAAGACTTCGAAGTTCTCGTTAACTACAATGAGAAATTAGAGACTAAAGTCCTACGTTTAAAAGAGCGTGGCCTCATGCTCGCAAACAAAGACATAACCACTGAAAACTTCCCGGCTCCCGCCGGTCGGAGTGGCACAGTGAAGATGACCCTTTCGTTCCCCTCGATGGGGAACAATGTGTCCGAAGTCAACATGTACTACGCAAGGCGCGCCGTGGAGCTGGGAAACTTGGAGCTTGGTGACCCGTACCAGCTTCTGGATTTTATTGATCAAAATTGGCATCGCATGCAAGAGCATGCGAATCAGGAGTTATATGTCGCAGCCCCGGCAACTTCTTGGCCGAACCCAGACGGCCGACAGTGCGTTGTCTATTTCAGATGCGATGAAACGGGTCGTGAATTGAGTCTCGTTTGCACAACAGCGTTTTTGAAATCCCGCTTTTGGTGCTTCTTGGGTCTCCGCCCAGAACCCTCGAATGCTTAAGACCCTCAACCTGAATTCTAAAAAACCTAAACCCCCGGCAACGCCGAGGGTTTTGTTTATGTCGTGAATGCCTTATGTAACAACATCTCTACAGATGACGAGTTTTCCCGTACCATAGAGGCATGAAGAATACACACCAATCACGCGCCCGCTGGGATATCCTCGCTGTTGGTGATGTTACCCTGGATATCTTCCTGCGTATTGACCAAGCCACTACCGATTGTCGCTTAGATAGCAAGCAGTGCGAGTTGTGTTTTTCGTATGCCGACAAGGTGCCAGTGGAGTCTATTCACCGCGTAATTGGCGGTAACGCGGCTAACGCGGCCGTGGGGTCGAGCCGAATGGGGCTAAAGGCGGCCATTTTTGGTGTTACGGGCAGCGACGAGGTGGCGCAGACGATAAAGAAGACACTGCGCGGCGAGGGTGTGGACACTTCGCCGCTCACTTTAGCCAAAGGACAAGTTGCCAATACGTCAGTAGTGTTATGGCATCAAGAGGAGCGGACAATTCTCATCTACCACGAACCGCGCACTTATCGCTGGCCAGCCAAGCTGCCCGCCAGCCGCTATTTGTACTTCACTTCGATGCGTAAGGGTTTTGAAAAGTTTCATCCGCAGCTATTGGCCTACTTGCATCGCACGGGCGCCAAGCTAGTGTTTCAACCTGGTACGTTTCAATTGGCATTGGGATTAAACAAACTAAAACCGCTTATTGCCGCTAGTGAGTTCTTTGTGCTTAACCGCGAGGAAGCCGCGGGTTTACTAAACGTTCCAGTGTCCACCTCTGTACCACAGTTGCTTGGCAGCCTTACCAAGCTCGGCAGCCGCTATGTAAGTATTACTGACGGTCAAAAAGGATCATGGGGCTGTGATGGCACCAAGTGCTACCAAGTACCTTTGTTCCCTGGAGAGCGGGTCGAGGCGACCGGCGCCGGTGATGCCTATGCCACAGCGGTTACGGCCGCGCTGGCGCTAGGTAAGCCATACGCCGAAGGTCTAGCTTGGGGGCCAGTTAATTCGGCTAATGTTATCCAGCACATTGGAGCGCAGGCTGGGTTACTCACCCGTGTTCAGTTGGAGCAGCGCATTGCCAAGAATAAGCGCTACCGCGTTATAGCTCGCTCGTTGTAACTATGCTGGCTAACGGCAAGCCTCTACTTTTGGCCGCGCGTAAGCACGGCTATGCTATTGGCGCTTTTAATTTTAGTAATCTCGAGCAGCTGCAAGCCATTGTGGAGGCGGCCGAGGCCGAGAAGTCGCCAGTTTTTGTTAGCACCTCCGAGGGTGCCATTGAGTACGCCACCATGCCGCAGTTGGTAGCCATGGCGCACACAGCAGCCAAGGCAACGCGCGTACCCATTGTCTTGCACTTAGACCACGGCAAAGACCCAGACGTGGTCAAGCTGGCTATTCGTAGCGGCTACACCTCGGTGATGTTTGATGGTTCCAGCCGACCCTATGGACAAAACGTAACCCTGACCAAGCAGCTGGCTATCTTGGCGCACCGGCGACATATTCCGCTCGAGGCCGAACTTGGTGTATTGCGCGGTATTGAAGATAATGTTGACGGTGATGCGGTAGAGACGAGGCATGCCTCGTCTCTACTCACCGATCCGTTACAAGCCCGTGAATTCGTCCGAGCCACGGGTTGCGATAGTATCGCCGTAGCCATTGGCACCAGCCACGGTGTACATAAGTTTAAAGGGTTAGCAAACCTCGATTTCCAGCGGTTGCGAGAAATAGCTGCGCAGGTGGGTATACCTATTGTTCTTCACG
>CAYZDG010000094.1:0-2738 GCA_964477165.1 uncultured Gammaproteobacteria bacterium | reverse complement strand
GCGGCCATTGCCGAAGTAACGCAGGCAATGGATCAGTATGATCTTACTCGAGCCAGTCGCCAGCTAGGTCTACTTGTTAACGACATAAGCACATGGTACGTACGTCGTAGCCGTGAGCGGATGAAAACAGGTGACGCTGTGTCTGTATTGCAGGGTGCCCTGTATCAAGTCGCGATTATCTCGGCGCCATTCCTGCCATTTATCGCTGACCGAGTCTACCACGCGGTGGGTGGCGCTAAGGATAGTGTGCATTTAGAAGATTGGATTACAGTTGAAAAGGTTCCGTCCGAAGCGCTAGACAGTATGGAACAAGTTCGCGCTGTGGCCGAGGTAGTGCATAGCTTGCGCAGCGCGGCCAAGATCAAGTTGCGCCAACCGTTGGCCAGTGTTTGTATCACGGATATGAGCCTGGACGGCGAGCACCAGCAATTGCTAACCGAAGAAGTTAATGTGGAAACAGTCTCGCCAGAGCGCGGGGCGGGCGAATGGGTGGAGGCTAAACTAGGTTCGGCCACGGTGGCGCTGCGTATCGACATGAACGACGACTTGCGCGCCCGCGGTTTGCTGCGCGAATTTACTCGGCAAGTGAACAGTCTGCGCCGCGAGCAAGGGTTAACTATTCACGACAAGGTGAAGATGGTTGTGGCAGCACCAGCCGAGCTACGAGCGCTATTGGCGCCTTACGAGAATGTGTTACAAGCGGCAGTGCAGGCCAGCAGCATTGATTGGAATGGTAGCGGTAAGGGCGTAGATGTGGAGATAGGGGATAGTAAGGTCAATGTCGAGTTAGCTAAGTAGTTACTAAGCAATAAATTAGTAGTATCTTAAAACCTTGACTGGGTATCAAATGCGTGCTATTAAGCGTCCATATTGATTTTTGATAATTTGTTTAAAACTGATAGAAACTGACGAAGGAGCAATTAATGGATTCGAATAATAATCCATTTCATGGACAGAACGCTGTACCCCTAGATAAGTATTTATTAGGGTGCACTGAAGAGCAGATGGGCGTTTTTATACAGAAGCGAAAGCGTGATCCGAATTTCGACTGGCGTCTGCGCTTGGGTACAGATTCTAAATCCAGGCCTGCGGGAACCGGTTGGTCTGCAACTTGGGAAGGAAATGGATCCAAGATCGCACCGTATGTGATTTTGGATGAGAAAGGCCTGGCGCTGTTCATCCGACCCTGTGCCGAATTTAGGCAGTTCGTCCAGGTCGTACCCATACGGTATGGAGATGACTGGCAATTGGAGATCGGAGTCGTAATTCAAAAGCGGCCATTCGCCGCGACCGCAGAGCACCCCGACTGCCTTTATATGGCCGGGCTGCTGCGAGGTTTTGTCGACAAGGGTGAAACTGAGACGGAGGCCGCCATCCGCGAGATCAGGGAGGAGTTGTGCCACTCCATCGAGGGAGAGCTTATCCCTCTTGGCAGGTTCAACCCCGATAGCTCGTATATAGCGACCTGGCCAATGGCTTTCGCAGCTTTCGTCAGTGATCGCGACCCGTCGCTACAGTTAGATGAGGAAGAGCAGATCGTAGGTATGCACTGGTATAATCTTGTTGATCTTCTTCAAAGAATCGGAAATGTATCAATCGAGGACTATGGGGCAGAGGGTATGAAGAAGGTGAATTTCGCCGGTGCAATCGATTTCTATGTTCTACTATTGGCAATCACTAAAGTATCTCAGTTACGGACAGCAATGGCTCAAACATTAATCTAACGAAAGTGAACGTTTTCTTTTAACGCAATAACCCTGATCTTAACGGTCAGGGTTTTTTGTATTCAATAATTTAGCTACAGGCCAGTAGTTGAGGTTGGCCGAGAATAGAGCTACAGTTGTCTTATATGGACAAAGGTGAAGTAAAAGGCGAGAAGGATCCATTCGATAAATTCTCAAAAGAGAACCTTGGGTTCGGTTCGCATTTCCGCAGTGGCAAGGGTACTGACTTTGACCGCAGCGGTCTTAAGGGCGCGTTTAGAGAGCTGCGTGATTCCGATAATCCCGAGGGCAAGCATTTGTCGACTAAAGATGTCGAGCAGTTTTCTAGCCTCCTGGCGGAGCAGTTAAAGGCAAAGGACGAGGGGTCGTCGAGCTTCGATCGAGCCGAGCGTACCAAGCTGCAGCGGCAGGTAAGGGATATGCAGCGTTCGGGCAAAATTTCATCTTCCGACGCCGCAGACTTTGGCAAGATTATAAATCGGTTGAGCAAGTAGAAAGCGCGTCGTAGGCTAAGCACAAAGCGGTAATCGAGGCGGGATTAGCATCTCGCAATGTTGTTGCGCAGGCTGTGAGTGTGGATCCGGTCGTTAGCACATCATCTATCAGCACGATGTGGCGGTCATAAATCGCCTCGGCATCCAGGATTACGAAGGCTCCGGCCAGATTAGTCTGTCGTTCTTTTCGATCTAGCGAGGCTTGCGGTGTAGTGTAGCGGGTGCGGGTCAGAATGTCTGTCCGCAGTTCCCAGTTAGACGCAGTACAAATTTCGCGAGCCAGTAGTTCAGCCTGGTTAAAGCCGCGCTCGCGTTTGCGTCGAAGATGAATAGGGACGGGGATAATAAGGGGGTTGGGAGGGAAGCTTGTAGCTTGTAGCTGGTAGCTTGTAGGGGGAGGAGTCGTTACTTGTTGATCGTTTATTGTTCGAATATTAAGGAGGCGTGACATCAAACTGCCGAGGGTGGGGCCAAGGGAGGAGGCCGAGCCGTATTTAAGGGCGTGTATAGCGTCGCTGAT
>CAYZDG010000093.1:0-2794 GCA_964477165.1 uncultured Gammaproteobacteria bacterium | reverse complement strand
TGCAAATCGTTGCTGGCGCCAGTAGTAACCTCGCCGTTCACCAGTAATTCGGATTCGTATCCGCCCATGAACACGGCCAAGTCTGCTTCCAAATGCGAGCGACTGCGTAGGTGACGTTCTTCGGGTAGTTGGCTGGTGTAACCGGCCGCGCGGCCGCGCGAAATAATAGAAACCTTGTGCACGGGGTCGGCGGCAGCCACGCGGTGCGCCACCAAGGCATGGCCAGCCTCGTGGTAGGCCACGGTTCGTTTTTCGGTTTCGCTTAATAAAAAGCTTTTGCGCTGCGGCCCCATTTTTACTTTTTCTGTTGCTTCCTCGGCGTCTTCCTCGGCAATTTGTTTTTCGTTGCGGCGGGCGGCCAGAATCGCAGCCTCGTTTAGCACGTTAGCTAGGTCGGCACCCGAAAAGCCAGGCGTGCGCTTAGCTAGTCGCGTTAGGTCTACCGACGGCGCTAGTGGTTTACCCTTGGCGTGAACTTCTAGAATTAACTGGCGCTCCTGTACGTCTGGTAAGTCGATAGTTACTTGGCGGTCGAAGCGGCCGGGCCGTAGTAGTGCTGGGTCTAACACATCGGGGCGGTTAGTGGCGGCAATAACAATGACATTTACATCGCTCTCAAACCCGTCCATCTCTACTAGAATTTGGTTTAAGGTTTGCTCACGCTCGTCGTGGCTGCCGCCTAGACCAGTACCGCGTTGGCGGCCGACGGCGTCGATTTCATCAATAAAGATAATGCAAGGGGAATGCTTTTTTGCTTGGCGGAATAGGTCACGCACGCGGCTAGCGCCTACGCCCACAAACATCTCGACGAATTCGGAACCAGATAGGTGGAAGAACGGCACAGCAGCTTCGCCAGCCACGGCGCGCGCCAGTAATGTCTTACCCGTGCCAGGCGCGCCCAGCAGTAATACGCCGCGCGGAACTCGGGCGCCGAGGGCTTTAAACTTTTCCGGTTGGCGTAGGAACTGCACTACTTCAGCCAGCTCCTCTTTGGCTTCGCGCGCGCCAGCCACGTCGGCAAAGGTTACCTTTTGGCGGCGTTGGTCGGGTAGGGCAGCGCGAGCAGTGGTCTGGCCAAAGCCCATGGCGCGGTTAGAAGCGCCCTGCATTTGCCGCACCATCATCCATATAAGTATTCCTATAAGAGCAAGTGGTAGTAGGAACGGCAGTACAGTATTCATTAACGCCTGAAATGCTGATGGCTGGTGCACGTTAATCGCAACAGCCGCGAGTTCTTCGGGTGTTACGCCATAGTCGCGCAATAGTTGTGACAGCGGTTGAGTTAGCTCACGCTTGCTTACTAGTACCGTGCCGTTGCGCTGTTTAACATTTAAAGTAGAGCCGTCTATTTCAATGCGCTCTACTTGGCCTGCTTTTACTTCGCGGGCCACCGCGCTCATGTCGGCTAATTCTTGTTTGTTGCTGCCCGCGGTATTTAGTAGTTCCAGCAGGCCGACGAGGGCCAAGAAGATAAGGCCGTAAGTGAGTAGGTTACGACCTAAACTAGGTGGGGTTGCCGGTTTCTTTTTGGCCATGTTGGTACTATAGCGGAATCATTGGACAATCTGTAGAGACGTTGCAGTGCAACGTCTCTACGTAGCGGGTTAAACCGATTCCTTCTCGGCAGGCGTCTCTTCCACTACGGCTTCGACCGGCGCCGCTTCCTCGGCCGGAGCATCTGCAGTTGCCTCGTCTTCAATTGCCTTTTTGCCGCGCGGTTTGCGTGGGCGGGGCGTATCACCTTCAGACAGCGCCTTTACGCTCAAGCCCAGGCGGTGGCTTTCTGGTTCTAGCGAGATAACGCGAAATTCGTAGGCTTTGCCAATTAGGTAGGTAGCCTCTGGCGTAGCACCATCTGGTACCTCGAGTTCGCTAATGTGACACAGGCCATGGATTTGCGAATCTAGTTCGATAAACGCGCCGAATGGATTGATCTTAAGTACGGTGCCCTTGACCGCCTGGCCTACCGTGTAGCGCTCGGCTGCTTTTTGCCAGGGGTCTTCTTGTAGTGCTTTTAGTGACAGTGAGATACGCGTGCCGTCGAGACCAATAATTTTGGCTTCGACTGTTTGGCCGATACTAAATAGTTCCTTGGGGTGATCCAGTCGTCGCCAGGCTAGCTCGCTGATGTGCGCCAGACCTTCCAACCCTTCGCCGAATTCAACGAAGATGCCGAAGTCAACGACACCACTAACCTTGCCCTGCACTATTTGACCCACGGTGAACTCGGCTAGCGCGCTGCGGCGTTGTTCCTCGACGGCTGCTTTTTCGCTCACGATGAGTTTGCTGTCGGCATCATTTACATCGAGGATGCGTACTGGCATCTCTTGGCCGATAAAAGCCTTGAGTGCCACCAGAATACGACCCTTGTCGCCGCCATCGACGCGCGGGTAGTGCTCGGCGCTTAACTGCGACACGGGCAAGAAGCCGGCGACGTTGCCAACTCGCACCATGAGGCCGCCTTTGTTGGCGTCGGTAACTTTGGCCGTTACCATTTCGCCGCTGTCAGATAGAACCTTGAGGCTACCCCAAGCTTTTTGGTGGCCAGCGAAGCGGAATGACAATTCTAATTCGCCGCGCTCGTTGTCTAATTCCAACACGGTCGCGGACACGTGGGCGCCAGGCTGCATGTTGCTGAATTCGCCGCTCTCGTCATGCACCTCGACGCCGCGAACCACGCCCACGCCTAAGCCGTCGATGTCGACGAGTACTTCTTGCTTACCAGCGGCCAGCACCGTGCCCTCCACAATATCGCCCACGGCAGGAATTGGCGTGCCATGCTTGGCCACCATTG
>CAYZDG010000092.1:0-2832 GCA_964477165.1 uncultured Gammaproteobacteria bacterium | reverse complement strand
TATCTACTCCCAAAAACCCTTCGGCCGGCGTGTAGACCAAAGTACTGGTTGTGGTCGTGCCATTTAGAGTGCCGTGGCTCGGGAGCGTCAAAATTGTAAAAGTAAGATCGTCGCCATCAATATCAGTACCAACAAAGGCTAGGGTCACTGGCGTCTCTGCCGTAGTGGTGGCAGACAAATTAGCGGCTGTTGGCGCGTCGTTTACTGGCGTCACTGTAACGCTAATCGTCGCTGGCGTACTTGAAACAAAACTGTCGAATGCATCTACGGTAAAACTGTCCGCGCCAAAATAATTTGGCGCCGGGGTGTATGTCACTAGGCCGGTTTGATCATCCACCACTGCAGTACCGTGGGCAGGCGGAGTTACTAAACCGTAGGTGAGCGCGTCATCATCTGGGTCTGTGCCCTGCAGAGTAAACGATAGGATACTATCTTCGGTGGTAGTGGCTTGGTAATCATCCAGGGTTGGCGGGGTATTTTCATCGCCGCCTTCTGCTGGCTCGACAATTACCATTACTGTGGCCGGAGTGCTGGTCGCCTGACCGTCACTAGCGTCAAAGGTGAAGCTGTCAGATCCAACATAATCTGCGTCGGGCATATAGCTAAGCACGCCGCCAGCAGCATCAATTACGCTGGCAGTGCCATGCTCGGGCTGGCTCCCAAGACCATAGGTTAGCGAATCGCCCTCCACGTCGCTGGCTAGCACGGTAATGGTCACAGACTGATTAGCAGTGGTTGTGGCCTCGGCATCGTAGGCCATAGGCGCATCGTTAATCGGCGTCACCGTGACGTTAATCGTCGCCACATTACTTGTGCTTGTAGCATCGTGCGCTACAAAGCTAAAGCTATCAGATCCAAAATAATCATGAGCTGGGGTATACGTCACCTGGTTCCCTGTCACAATACCCAGGCTACCGTGCGCCGGCAGAGTAACAATGCTAAAGGTGAGTGGGTCACTATCGGGATCAGTGGCTAACAATGTCGCTGTAGCTGCTCCATCCTCCTCTACATCCAGTAGGCCACCCTCGGCCACTGGGCTGCCATTCTCCTCTCCTTGGCCACCAAGAACAGTGATTGTAATTGTGCCAATGGGACTCAGACTATGGCCGTCGTTAGCAGTAAAGGTAAAGCCATCCACGCCACTAAAACCTGCTTCGGGCGTGTAAGTAACGTGGCTGCCGCTAACCGACCCCAACGTTCCATGACTGGGCTGTGCCGCCACGGCATAGGTAAGGCTTTCACCCTCCATGTCAAAGCCCTGTAGTGTCACTGTTACTGGTACGCCAGCCATGGTAACCACGCTCTGGTCATAGGCCTGGGGCGGATTATTTTGAAATGGCAGCGGCGGGTTCGGGTCGCAGACGTAAACCATGCCAATGCCGGTAAAACTGCCAAGGTTGCCACGATTTTTCCAATTCGTGATACGGTCGTTACCAAGGTGATAAACCGAGTTAGTACCTGGGAACCAGCGTCGACAGTAAAACAATGTGTCGATGTTCCCACCGCTAACGCCGTTAGAATCATTTACCCAACCGCTCGTGCTAGTACTCCAATGCTTATTCACTTTTCCATACCAATAAGCAATCGCGCCCCGGTCGCCCGGCCGCGGAACCAAAACATCACTCGGCTGTGGCGGAGTAAGGCAGTAATAGGTTAGCCAATTACCTCCCGCTGGAACACCCACGTGACTACGATGCGCCCCACCCCAACGGTAATAATTCAAGCTTAAGGCCGCGTAGCTGCCTGGGAATTGCAGCTGGCAAACATCTAATACGTCACTGACCTGGGTCGGTACTAGGCTGCTTGTCTGCCACGGCGCCTCGAACGTGCCGCGGTAGATGGCAGGATCGTTAGGCCGCACCGCCACATAACCAACAGTATTCCCTTCAAGGTTAACTGTGCTGCCAGGGTTATACACTGCGGTGTCGACGTAGGTCAGGGCGCCGCCAGGAAAGCTGGGTACGGCTAAAGCTGGCAGCGCATAGCTAAAGCCAGCTAACGAGCTGACTAGGGTTACCAAAGCGGTGCCGTACGAGGTTAGCGAACGATAAATTCGCATATGGTTTTGTACGGTTAAGGGTTAGTGTCGATGCGCCCCTAAAATACCACCCTGTACCTATTTGTCAATCATTGGCTATAAAAAATTTTCTAGATCCGATCGGGGAAATCAGAAAAAATTCCGTCCACGCCTAAGGTCTTCATGCGGCCAATATCCTCGCGGTCGTTCACGGTCCACACGTACATCTTCATTCCTCGCTTGTGCACGTCGTCCACAAACTGCTCGTTAACGAATTCCACCCACTGGCACACTGCCTGCGCCCCGACCTGGGTGGCAAATTCGGCCAGACCAATGGGCACGCCGGCCAAAAGTGCACCGACAGCAACCTCGGGCAGCAGCTTCTTAAACTCCTGAATATGATAGTGATTAAAAGCCGAGATCATAAACTGCTCGTACTTCCAGTGCCGCTCGGCGACGTAACGCTTGATGACCTCGGCCACTGCTGGGCCAGCACCAACACCCTTTAGCTCCACATTTACGGCCGCCCGACCAACAATAGCCTCCAATGCCTGCTCTAGGGTGGGAATTCGCTCGCCCTTACCCGCATCCAGGTGACTTAATTGCTCAAATGTCATATCGGCCACATGGCCATGGGCGCCCGTGGTGCGATCCACTGTATCGTCGTGGATCAGCACTACCTCGCCTGACTTGCAGACGTGAGCATCCACCTCGATCATGTCTACGCCAAGATCTAAGCCTCGGTTTATGCCCTGAATAGTGTTCTCGGGCTCATATCCACACGCCCCGCGGTGTCCAATTCGGTACATAGGTTA
>CAYZDG010000091.1:0-2871 GCA_964477165.1 uncultured Gammaproteobacteria bacterium | reverse complement strand
GTGGGAACATTGGCTAGAAATTCCCAATTCTGCCGTAGGCGACGGGCGATTTCCAATGTCGCCGCGTCAGACCCCTGGCCATACGACATTAAATACATATTCACGTAAGCCAGCGGCGTATCACCATGAATATAGTTAGGTGCCGACACGTACACCGAGCTCCCCTCTTCCAAACCAGGGAAGCCATCCACGGTCGCGGCACTAGGATTACCTTGGGTAAAATCTTGGGCGCGGTACCACGTCATTGGATCTAGACGATTTGGATTACGGAACACCCGCACGGCAATAGCGCCGGTAAAGCTACGAGTAGTTGTAGCTTCAGCTGGCACGTCTGCCAACACTGCTAGTGGCCAACCAAGCTGTGGCCGCGCCAGTAAATAGACGCCAGTTAGCAGCGCTAAGGTTCCGCCAGTGATAAATATTGATGTGAGGCGTCGGTTCATAAACTATGAAATACACCAAGCTGGCTGCGGCCCATTCGGATTAATGATACAGGCATTAGGCGCGGCATTGGCCTGCGCGTCCACTTGGGTGCTGGGGTCGAGTAATGGACTGGCGCCGTTGCTATCGACTACGTGAATGCTAACGGTGTGCAGGCCTGCTAAGGAAAAGGTGCGCGTTAAATCCACTGTCTCGCTACTGCCAAAATTACCAGTAACAGCCGGTAGCGCTGTACCGTCTACCTTCCATTGATAGCTGGCAATGTAGTCGCCCGCGTCTACCTCGGCCAGCTGCGCCCGAAACGTAAATGGCGCGTCAAGCGCAATGCGTTGGCCAGATGCGGTTGGTTGGACAAATGTAACCGTGGGCAAGGTGTTGGGCGGTGGCGCGTCGCCGCAAGCCGGAGCCGAGAAGCTAGAACAGCCAGCTTCGTTGCAGGCCTTAACTGCATAGCATAACCGTCGCGATACAGGAGCATTGGGGTCCGAGAAGGCACACCGCGCCCCGCACGAGCTATCATTAACCGGCGGCACTGCTATCTCCACATAAGAACCGCTGGGATTAATGATGCCTTCTTCAAAGGTGGAGGCATAGCCGACAGGGATATTAAACACTCGCGCAATTGGTGATACTACTTGGCCGACCCAATGACGGACTGCGTTTACTAAACGACGTAACGCCGACTGTATATTTGGCTGGTAGCTAACATCTCCCTCTCCGCCGCCGGCCGCGCCATCATCACGCCGGTAGACGCGGTACGTAGCGGCAAAGTTGGATGGATTCCACGATAAACTGCCAGCAGCGTTCACTAAATCGCCAGCCGTAAAGGTTACAAACACGCTGGCCGGCGGCGCTGGCACTGGCTCGGGCAAAGTGGCATCCACCACGCGAATGCGTACCGAGTTTGAGCTGCCAATTGCCCCCGCTGAATCACGCACGCGGAAGGTGACATTATAGTCGATGTACCCATGGGTATCGCCGCCCTGGCTACCGCTGGGCCTCCAGGTAAACAAGGCGCTACTGCCAAGGTTCAGCAGCTGCGGACCAAGTGGGCTTACGGGGCTCCATTCCATATTACTAAAGCCAGCGCCGGGCGCAAAACTTAAGGTGTCGTTTTCGGGATCATGAGCATTCACATTAAAACGCACTTCTTGATTCTCGTTGATTGTTATGTTTGGCAGGTAGTCGATGTACGGGTTGCCGTTGGTCGGGTTTACTTCACCACCGCCAGCACCAGGCAGGAAGATGATCTCACGGAACAGATCGCCAGTTGTGTTACGACGCGTGGGCGCGGGTAATGCTGGTAAGTCGTCTGTGGTAGTAGCTGGACTGCCGTCATCACGACAATAGAACAACGAGAAGCCAGTATCGTTATCTAAGAACGGCCCCCAGTTGCCGCTAGCGTCCGGGCTTGGCCAAGGGTTAGAGCATAGGAACAAACGCACGCCCACGCTGCCGCGAGCACTGCCATAATCATTAGTCGCGTCAACAACTAAAGTAGCACTGCCATTCTGATTTCCAGCTGTTAAGGTCACATCCTGCTCTGTTGCTGGATTGGGCGTAACAGTAACGAGGTTAGGGCCACGCGCTACTGTCCAACGGTAGGTGGCGGTAACTATGTCGCCACTAGCAGCTTTGGCCTGGGCGCGGAATTTGTGCTGATTGCCAGCGGCCGCTACATCATCATCACCGCTACAGTTGTTAGCGTTAGCACAGAAAAAAGTATCAGAACGCACTGGCGCGGTATTGCGGCTCACTTCAACGCGGTTAACAGCGCACACCTGGCGTGGCGGCACCCCTAGACTTAAAATCCTAAACGCGGGGAATGAACCGTCATCATCCTGCAGCATCTGGCCTAACTGGTCACGCACGCCAGTAGCGCCACCGCGGATCCACAAACGATACAACGACGAGGTGGTTAGTAATCCTGGCGGGGTTAGAGTAACCATGGTGCGACCATAACCAGCAGCCGAAATACTGGCCGTAGCACCAATAGAAGTCCAAGTGGTACCGCTGTCAGTAGATTCCTCCACTAAGATATTGCCCGCCACCGTAGCGGGATTAAGCGTACGAGTGAACTCGGCGGTAATAACGCTGTTGCGACACTGGCCGCCTGTAACCGCGCCCAGCCGCAACGGGTTAGGCAGATCAACCGTGATGTTAGAAAAAGCGACACTGCTGAATCCGGCCAGCCGCGCCTGCAGCTGCGTACTGCCATTGGCCACGGCACGAGCTGTGGCAAGACTATCGCTAAAACTATCAATGGCCGCCACGCCAGAGTTAACCATATTCCAGGTCCACGAATTCGGCGTGGTAATAATACTGCATTGGTTGCTATCCACTGCCGCGGCAAAAAAGTCTTTAGTGTCCCCTGCTTGGGTAAAGGTGTAACTAGGTGGATCCACTTCCACCGACCGAATTTGACAACGT
>CAYZDG010000090.1:2459-2888 GCA_964477165.1 uncultured Gammaproteobacteria bacterium | reverse complement strand
GCGCGGACAATAGTGATAAGATCACGCCAAAAATAAGCCAGCAGTGCCACCAGTGTGCCAGCGTGGAGCCAAACGTCAAAAGCAAGCGTCGACCCCTCCATGCCTGGCAACAGCCGGTGCAATATGAGCAGGTGACCCGAGCTGGAAATAGGCAAAAACTCGGTGAGGCCTTGCACCACGCCGAGGATCGCGGCCGCGGCTATGCCGCCCATAGCAACAGCGCCAGTACTGCCCCTAGCACAGCGCCAATAATAATTTCTGGAAAGGTATGGCCGATGCGAACGGTCAGAATTGGATATTTGTATTCGGTGTTATCTGGCAACTGTTCTACCAGCTGATCTATAACGCGGGCATGATCCCCAACCTGCCGCCGTAACATTAACGCGTCATTTAGCATTAACAGAGTAAACACTACAGCCACGGCTAGGG
>CAYZDG010000090.1:0-2449 GCA_964477165.1 uncultured Gammaproteobacteria bacterium | reverse complement strand
TGGTCCGATGCCTTGGCCAAGCAGTAACACCGTACACAACGACACCGTAAAAGCGGCGTGCATCGAAGGCATGCCGCCGTATGACCAAACCTGCCGCCATCCATCGGCATTGCCGCGGATAACCCCGAGTACAATTTTAACAAGCTGGGCCACCGCGGCAGCAACTAAAGGAATAACGATGTACTGCCACATAGCTTATAGAGTACCGCGTCCGCACTATTGCTGGCAATTGGTGCAGTACACCGTGCCACGGCCGCCAACTACAGTCCGCGATAGTGGCCGGCGACACCGCGCGCACGGCTGCCCACCACGGCCATAGACCTTGAGGTAACGACTGTAGGTGCCGCGATTGCCGTGGCCATCTCGGTAGTCATTCACCGTGGTTCCCCGCTTGGCCACAGCCAGTTTAAGAATGGCCTTAATAGCGCTGACGAGTTTAGTCGCCTCAACTGCCCTTATTGTTTGCGCCCGCCGTTTTGGATTTATCCGCGCCTGGAATAACGACTCGTCGGCGTAAATATTACCCACGCCCGCCAACAACGACTGATCCATTATAAGCTGTTTAGTTGTAATCTTTGGTCGTCGCCTGGCCCAGCTCTGTAAAAGCGCGGCAGTGAATGTTTTATCAAACGGATCAATACCCCAATCGCTATCGTGCATTTTTTGCCAATCAGCTGACCTGTAGACGCGGACATAGCCAAACTTTCGCGTATCGTTAAAATACAAACTGTCGCCAGACTTAAAACCAAACTGCACTTGCGTGTAACGATTGGGTAAACCCAAATCAGATACGCCGAACGGGTGTCCCCCGCCAGCCAGACGACCAGACTTTGACCGATAGATAAACTGACCAGTCATTTTCATGTGGCCAACCATAATTAGATCTTTATCCAAATGAAAAACTACCACCTTAGCGCGCCGCGTGATGGATACAATCTTTCGCCCAGTTAGTAGCCGGATGAACGCCTTGGATGCTGGCAACACCTGCTTAGGTGAATTGACTTTAACCGCTGTAATCGTCTGTCCAACGAGCTTGACTCGTAAATCATTAACCACTGTTTGGACTTCAGGGAGTTCGGGCATTTTGATGTCTTTAGTCTTTAGTTATTAGTCTCTAGTAGAATACAATGTGCCACTAATATACTAAAAACTAAAGACTAAAGACTACTAGCTATATCAAACTCCTCCCCGTCATTTCGTCCGGCTTGCGCAACTGGAGGATTTTGAGGATCGTTGGTGCGACATCTGCTAAAACACCAGACGATGGGATCTGACTAAGATCCTTACCCGCAATACCCGGCGTGGCTAACTTGCCTGCCCACTGCTTACCCACCAATACGCATGGCACAGGCACGCGACTGTGCTCCTTATCTATATGCCCAGTAAATGGGTCAAACAACTGCTCGGCATTGCCGTGATCGGCAGTAATAACACACGCGCCACCGTAGGCTAGCGCCGCCTGCGTAATTTGCCCTAAACACTCGTCGAGCACTTCTACCGCTTGAATGGAAGCGGGTAAATTACCAGTGTGCGACACCATGTCAGCGTTAGCAAAATTAATAATAATTACGTCAAAGGCTTGAGCGCTTAACTCGCGCAACACGCGGTCGGTTATCTCGCGCGCGGCCATTTCGGGTTTAACGTCGTAACTCGTCACTTTTGGTGAGGGTATAAGCACGTCCTGCTCGCCAGTGAGCGCGTCACCTTGGCCGCCATTAAAAAAGTAGGTAACGTGCGCGTACTTTTCGGTCTCGGCAATGTGCAACTGGGTTAGCCCGGCTTCGGACAGGATCGCGGCCAACGGGTTAGTCGCGTGCTCGGGTGGAAAAGCCACGGTTACTGGCAGATCTCGTACATATTCCGCCATAGTTACTACGTGCAGATTCTCGACATAACGATGAGGCGTAAATTTAACAAAGCCAGGTAAGGCTAACGCTGTTACTAACTGCCGCATGCGGTCGGCGCGAAAATTAAACGTCAGCACGGTATCGCCAGATTGCATCGTGGCAATTGGCTGTCCCCCACTGGTAATTACCGTGGGTGGAAATTCCTCGTCGTTTACATTCTTAGCGTACGAAGCCGAAACTGCCGCCAATGGATCCTCGGCCATTTGTTCGGACTGTCCATCAACTATGGCCGAGTAAGCCGCTTGGGTACGATCCCATCTATTATCGCGATCCATTGCCCAAAAGCGACCGCTAACAGTGGCAATTCGTCCAATTCCCAAATTATTTAACTGATCTTGAAGCTTAACTATAAACTCGCGGCCGCTACGGTATGGCGTATCCCGACCATCTAGAATGACGTGAACAAAAACTTCGGTTAGTCCCCGTTGCTTGGCTAACTCCAACACCGCCAACCCATGCTCGTGGAAACTGTGCACTCCTCCAGACGAAAATAAACCAATTAAGTGTAAACGCCCTGTGCCAGCTTTAGCCGCGTCGCAGGC
>CAYZDG010000089.1:0-2955 GCA_964477165.1 uncultured Gammaproteobacteria bacterium | reverse complement strand
AAGGTAATAGAGCAATATAGCACATCAGCCTTGGGTAATATCCACAGCATAAATCAAAAATCCCAAGCTCCAAATCCCAACTGATCTAATCCCTCTTGGGATTTTGGATTTGGGATTTGGGATTTTTCACCTGCTGCTGTATCCTAACTTCTAGATTCTATTTTCTACTTACTACTTTCTACCCCTATGACCATTCAGTTTTATCTCTCCAACATTCCTCTACCGGCCGCGGCGCACGCGGCTGTAGAACGCAAGTTGTTGTCTCTGCGTCGGCTATCCCGCGCCTTAGATAAGGCCCAGGTGGATATTAGCCGCGATCGCCACCACCAGCGCGGCGAGGTGTACCGTGTGGAAATAAATGTTACGCCAGTGACTGGTTCCAGCATGCGGGGCGTTGCCAGCGCGGCGACCATTGTCGGAGCGGCCAATGAGGTTATCGAAAAACTGGCGCGTCAGCTGGCCAAAAAGAAGGAAAAAATTGAGCCACGACGACGTCGTGAGTAAAAAGCAAACGAGCGCCCGTTGGGGCGCCCTGTTCTACAACTTAGTTGTTTAGCCGTGCCGCCATCACCTGTGACGATGTAACGTTTGGTTCTGGCCGCCGTAGCGGCCAGGTGCAAACCCGTGGGGCATCGCGGAGCACGTCGGGTAGGTCTGCTGTAGATGCGCAGGATAAGGGTCTGCGGCTAGCTAATGTGGTCGCGGCGATATGGTGAGCCGCGCTAATGTTATGACGCATGGCTCGAGCATAAATTATGCGCCAGAGACGATCGCCGCCGACGAGTTCGTTCCAACGCAGATGCCTCATGCAGGTTAAAAGGTAAACTCGTACCTCAATCGATATTAGCAGCACGCCTGCTACCGCGGCTCGCGTATCCATCTTAATCCTCCTGGCTAG
This sequence comes from uncultured Gammaproteobacteria bacterium, assembly GCA_964477165.1. Classification (GTDB taxonomy): domain Bacteria; phylum Patescibacteriota; class Patescibacteriia; order CAYZDG01; family CAYZDG01; genus CAYZDG01. The sequence goes on along the minus strand of CAYZDG010000089.1, from coordinate 2,057 downwards.
GTGAGGTTATAAAGTTCGATTATAAATTGTTGGTACCACGTTATAGAGCGGCCGTCAATATTTCCGTTGCCGAAAATATTGGTTCGTTGTACGGTGCAGCAGCAACTATGTCTCTATTTTCACGCATATTCGGGGATGCTAACGCCCGCTATATTACAGCGCTGCAGCCTATAGTGGTGCGCATCAATGAGCTGGAGGCAACCTACCAGGCGTTGAGCACCGAGGAGTTGAGCCAAACAACCGCGCGGCTGCGAGAGCGGCTGGCTAAAGGTGAGGCGCTGGATGATTTATTGCCCGATGCCTTTGCCGCTGTGCGAGAGGCCGCGAATCGCACGCTGCATCAACGGCACTACGATGTGCAGTTGATGGGCGGCATTGTACTGCACCGCGGCAGCATTGCCGAGATGCGTACTGGTGAAGGTAAGACATTAGTAGCTACCTTGCCCATGTATCTAAACGCATTAGCGGAGAATGGTGCTCATCTAGTAACTGTGAACGAGTATCTAGCGCGACGTGACGCTACCTGGATGGGTCAGGTGTATCACGCCTTAGGCATGTCGATTGCGGTTATTGGACATCAGTCGGCGTTCCGTTATCGTGAGCCGCAGGTCACTCCAGAAGAAGAAGCCACGCGAGACCGTGGCGTGCGCGTGGATATGGATTATCTTGAGCCGATCACGCGGCGCGAAGCGTATCAGGCGGATATTACCTACGGAACAAATAACGAGTTTGGTTTTGACTATCTGCGCGACAACATGGCGCAGCGCGAGGCTGATATGGTGCAGCGCCCATTGACCTACGCCATTGTTGATGAGGTGGACAGTATTCTCATCGACGAAGCCCGCACGCCGCTCATCATTTCGGCTCCGGCTGAAAAGCCAGATGAGATGTATCGGCGCTTTGCTGTTCTAGTACCAACACTGCAGAGCGGGCAGGATTACACAGTGGACGAGAAGTTAAAGGCAGTGACCTTGACCGAGGAAGGCATGACGCGCGTGGAGCAGGCGCTGGGTGGTGGCAATATTTACGAGACGCAGGGTCTAGCCACAGTGCACCATTTGGAGCAGGCGTTGCGGGCGCACGCCCTGTATCATCTGAACAAGGAATACGTCGTCAGCCCCGAGGGCGAGATAGTAATCGTGGACGAGTTTACCGGTCGCATGCTGCCTGGTCGTCGCTTTAGCGAAGGTTTGCATCAGGCGATTGAGGCCAAGGAGAATGTGCAGATTCAAAACGAGTCGGTAACGTTGGCCACCGTTACCATCCAGAACTACTTCCGCATTTACACAAAGTTGGCCGGTATGACCGGTACCGCGGCTTCGGCAGCCGAGGAGCTGTTTAAGATTTATAAATTAGACGTGGTGATAGTGCCTACGCATCAACCAATGCAACGGCGCGATATGCCTGACCGCGTGTTTAAGACCAAGATGGGTAAGTACCAAGCCGTGGTGGCCGAGGTGAGGCAGCGGCATGAAGCTGGGCAACCCGTGCTTATTGGCACTGCGTCCATTGATCACAATGAGGAGCTGGGCGAGTTATTAAGCGCGGCTGGCATTCCTCATCAACTATTAAACGCTAAGAACCACGAGCGTGAGGCCACGACCATTGCTCAAGCTGGCCGCATTGGCGCCGTGACGGTGGCCACCAACATGGCTGGCCGCGGCGTGGACATTATCCTAGGCGGTAATCCACCAGATAAGGCTGAAGCCGAACGAGTGCGCGCGGCCGGTGGTCTGCACGTGTTGGGCACCGAGCGACACGAGGCGCGACGCATCGACGACCAGTTGCGTGGTCGTGCCGGCCGCCAAGGCGACCCCGGCAGCACGCAGTTCTATCTAAGCTTGGAGGATGACTTGCTGCGCGTGTTCGGGTCAGAGCGACTGAAGTCGCTGTTCAGTACACTTAAGATCCCCGAGGATATGCCGCTGGAGAGCAAGATAGTCACCAGTAGCTTGGCCGGGGCTCAAAAGCGCGTGGAGGGTCACAACTTTGACATGCGTAAGCATCTGGTCGAGTACGACGACGTTATTAACCGTCACCGCGAAGCTATCTATCGC
>CAYZDG010000088.1:283-2969 GCA_964477165.1 uncultured Gammaproteobacteria bacterium | reverse complement strand
CGCCAGTGCCACGGGCTGTAGCCGGCGGCAGGCAGACGCCGATATTGCGTCTGGCGTTGTTCGCGTTAACGACCAGCGTGGTGAAGTGGGGCAGCAGGTGGATCCAGCCACAGCCAGGGTCACCGTCCGTGGTCGTCCCGTGATGGTACCCAGCTTCCATACCTACGTTGCCCTGAACAAGCCAGTGGGTTACGTCTGCACGCGGTCTGACCCCCAAGGCCGGCCGACTATCTATGATCTACTGCCAGCCGAGTTGCACCGCTGTAAGCCAGTCGGTCGCTTGGACTACGATAGCGAGGGGTTGATCTTGCTGTCGGACGATGGCGACTTTATTAACCAGATGACGCATCCACGCTACGAGCACGAGCGTGAGTATGAGGTGCGGTTTAGCCTACCAATTACATCTGACCTACTTCGTCAGTGGCAGCACGGCGTGCCCTTGGAAGAGGGTCTTGCCAAAGCGGATAGCATAGAACAGATCGACGAACGTACGGTGCGGTTGGTACTGCACCAGGGTTGGAACCGGCAGCTGCGGCGCATGGCTGGCGTCCTGGGTCTGGCAATTGGTCGCCTACGGCGCATTCGCGTGGGTGATGTCGCTCTAGGTAAGCTTCAGCCCGGCAGTCACCGGCTTCTACCTCCACCCCAACCTCTGGTACGCTAAAGGCGTATGAAAAAAGTTACTAAGAAGAAGATCGTTCGAGTTTCGCCTAAGCAGGTGGCTTCGCGGGCGGCCGCCCCTGCCGTTCGCCCCAGCTGCACCATAGTGGCTAACTGGAAGATGCATTTAGGTGACCAGGCAGGCGTGCGGGCGGCCGCCCAGGTAGCGGCGGCATACCATAGGATCAGTAATAGCCCTCCCTTGGTACTGTGTCCGCCGTTCACCGTGCTACGCGAAGTACGGGCCGCGGTTGCTGGCGTTGGCATTGCCATTGGCAGCCAGGACGTGTCTGCCGCGGCCGAGGGCGCTCACACTGGCGATGTATCCGCGGCCATGGTAGCAGCGGCCGGGTGCAGTTACGCCATTGTAGGTCACTCCGAGCGGCGCGAGCATCTAGGGGAGACAGATGCACTGGTGAGCGCCAAGATAAACCGCGCGCTGGACGCGGGGCTCACTCCTATCCTGTGTGTGGGCGAAACATGGGACGAGCGTACCGAGGGCCAGCCCGAGCTAGTTATCATGCGCCAGCTGCAGTCGGCACTAGCTGGCGTCACGCTCGACGCGGATCAGCGGCTGCTAGTAGCGTACGAGCCGCGCTGGGCAATCGGCACTGGCCAGCCAGTGGGGCTAGACGAGGCGCGGCACATGGCGCACCTCATTAATCATTTAGTCGTAGACGGCGAGCACTTTGGTTTTAGCTGCGTTTTTCCGCAGTTGCAAGTGCGCGTGCTGTACGGCGGCAGCGTTACGCCGCAGAATGTTACTGACTACTTTGTACCCGGGGTCATAGATGGGATGTTGGTGGGTGGGGCTAGCCTGGCGCCAGCCAGCTTGCTAGCGCTGGTACGAGCAGTGGCTTAGTATTGTTCATTGCGTTAATGGTTTCTGTACAGAAACCATGCTATTTGCTATAGTTTCGTTTCATGTGGATTGAAGTTGCTGCCTGGATTATTGGCGGGCTCTCGTTTTTAGGCCTGGTATTTACCGTGGGTCGTTATCTCCGTCGTGCCAGTGGTATTGATGTGGCCGAGTTGCCCGGCGCGGCGCCAGCGCAATTAAAGCGTCATTTATTGGAACAGCGATTACAGCGCCAGTTGCAGCAAGTAGGCGCTCCAGCGGTGAATCTAGTAAAAGATCGACTGAATGCTTTTTACCGTTGGGCTCATCGCAGCGCCGAGCAATTGGTAGCACTGGAAGAATCATATCGGCGTCGGCTTCTAGGCAGGCCTCTTGCTGATGTTCTAGTAATGCAGCGGCAGCGCCAGGCGCTCATTGCCGAGGCCGAAGGGCTAGCCGAGGAGGAAAAGTTTGCCGAAGCCGAACACTTGTATCTAGATATGGTGAAGTTGGATCCGACGAATGTGGAAGTCTACGAGGGTCTGGGCTCGCTTTACTATCGGCAGCGCCAGTACGATGACGCGCGGCAGACCTTTGAGTATTTAGCTAAGTTGCACGGCGGAGCCGAGGTGGGGTACAGCGGTTTAGGTTTAGTCGCAGCCGAGCGCGGCGATTTAGCCTCGGCTGCTGACGCTTACAAGCGCAGCGTGGCTGCCAACCCGCGCGTGGCCGGCAACCTTTACAATCTAGCTAAGGTGTACGAGGCACTAGAGGATCTAGCAGCGGCGAGCGCCCAGGTGGTAGCAGCGCTGGAATTGGAGCCCGAAAACCCGCGCTACCTTGACTACGGGGCCACGCTCGCTATACTCCAGCGCGATGCCCCCCGCGCGGTTGAGCTTACGGATCGGTTGGCAGTCGTGAATCCCGAGAACCAGAAAGTGGCCCAGCACCGCCAGGCCATTGAGGAACTCCGTCGAGTTGCTAGCGAGTAGGTGAGTTAGGTCATTTCCAATTACGTACGCCGTTGTAGCTCAGTTGGTAGAGCATCTCCATGGTAAGGAGAGGGTCCGCGGTTCGAATCCGCGCAACGGCTCCAGCCTTCGCCCCCTGCGGGAGCTACGGGCGGCCTAGCGGCCATAGTTCAATTGACATCCATGGGTAGGTACCGAAGCCAGTCCGCCGCCTATG
>CAYZDG010000088.1:0-273 GCA_964477165.1 uncultured Gammaproteobacteria bacterium | reverse complement strand
AGGCGGCATAAATCTGCTAGATTTGAGTAGTATGTATTTAACATATATTCTCTATAGTCTGTCGACCCTCAGGTACTATATTGGTCATACACAGGATATAAATGAGCGTCTTGCACGGCACAATCGAGGTTTAGTGAGATCCACAAAGTACGGTAGACCCTGGATCGTCGTTTATTCGGAAGAGTTTAATACAAAAAATGAAGCGTATCGTCGGGAGGTGCAAATTAAATCATATAAGGGAGGAGTGGCCTTTAAAAAGTTAGTCAATTTATG
>CAYZDG010000087.1:0-2984 GCA_964477165.1 uncultured Gammaproteobacteria bacterium | reverse complement strand
ACTACGGCGCTATATCTTACCCGCCTGCTAAAGCAGTACGGCGTGGCCGTGACCAAGCTAGCCCGCGGCCTACCCACGGGATCAGAAATTGAATACGCCGATGACAGTACTCTATCCAGCGCCCTGCGCCACCGGCGGCAAGCCTAATGCGCACTAAGATTTTTTAGTAAACGCCGCGGCTACAGCTGGCACCACCGCTGGATCAAATATCGACGGGATAATCTCATCCGGCGTGGGTTGTGCAACTACCGCAGCTAAATTATGGGCGGCCGCAAGAAGCATGGCGTCTGTTACCTGCACTACTCCACTGTCTAATAGCCCACGGAAGATACCGGGGAAGGCTAGAACGTTATTGACCTGATTGGGGTAGTCAGACCGGCCTGTAGCCACAATTGACGCGTCTGCTGCCTTAGCTTCGTCTGGCATAATCTCTGGCACTGGGTTGGCCATGGCCAAAACGACTGGATTAGCATTCATGCTGCGCACCATGTCCTGTGTCACTAGGCCACCGGCGCTAACGCCAATAAAAATATCCGCGCCTATCATAGCCTCGACTAGGCTCCCCTTTACTCCACGATGATTAGTCGCGGCAGCTAGCTCGATTTTGTCGGAGTTCATGTCGGGGCGGCCGACGTACAAGGCGCCTTTGCTGTCACAGACAACTAGGTTGTTAAATCCGGCAGCTAGTAGAAGCTGGGCGATGGCTGTGCCGGCCGCCCCGGCCCCGCTAATAACCACGGCCACATCAGCTGAATTTTGGCTCCGTACCTTAAGTATGTTCGTCAGGGCGGCAAGTACAACCACGGCCGTGCCATGCTGATCATCATGAAACACTGGTATATCTAGCAACTGCCGCAACCTCTTTTCGACCTCAAAACACCGCGGAGCACTTATGTCCTCCAAGTTGATAGCCCCGAACACTGGGGCAATGCGCTGCACTGTAGCCACGATCTCATCTACGTCCTGCGTATCTAAGCAAATAGGGAACGCATCCACGTTCGCAAACTGTTTCATTAAAATCGCCTTGCCTTCCATTACCGGAATCGCGGCGTGGGCGCCAAGATTGCCTAGACCCAAAATAGCCGAACCATCTGACACAATGGCCACGGTATTCCGTTTGATAGTGTACTCCCGAGCCAGTGCCTTATCTTTGCCTATCTCCACGCTCACCTGCCCCACTCCAGGCGTGTAGGCCAAGCTCAAATCATCCCGCGTGACCAGAGGCACCGTGGGCTTTAGCTCCATTTTGCCGTGGTGCTGGCGATGCAAATCTAGAGAACGTGAGGAAAAATCGTCCATATATAGATTAGTGTACCTGGTTGACCTAATGCGGACAAACGGCTACTGTAGCGGTATTCAAAAATTAGATCCTTAAGAAGGGAAGAGAAAATGAAAAGATTTCAGAGGTTAATGACGACCATTGCTGCCGTCATACATAGTTTCTTTCAAGTGACCTGGGAAGTGGATCTGGCAGCAGGCTATGCGCAGTGCCCAGGCTGTAACCAGGACATGGCAATACGTACTGCACACCGACCCGGTGAAGATTCGAGAAAAAGTTACATCATCATGCACCTGACAAAACCAAGAGGTATGATCTGCCCCGGATCAACTACAGTAGTTAGTAACTAATTTGAAGCCCGAGCCAACACGCTCGGGTTTCTTGCAATTCGTAGACCAGGCTTAGATCGTCACGGGTAGCCAGGTGCACACCGTGAGGCGGCATTGCTGCTGTCTTGACAGTCACTAGCGCGGCGAGGTCATCCATAAGGGAGCATTGTGCCCCAGTAACAGTATCCAACAAAAACCTCGACAAATCAGTCAAAGGCTTGTATTCTACCACCTGCATTTTACATGCCGCTATCGTCTAACGGTTAGGACACCAGGTTCTCATCCTGGTAATCGGGGTTCGATTCCCCGTGGCGGTACCAACTCATCACTGCAACTCACGTTATTTCGAGGAGCCCCGCAGTAAGCGGGGTGCCGTGGCAATATTGTCGGTAAATCTCTAGACCTCACGCAAGGGGATTGCCGCGTTACGCTGCGCTCCACTCGCAATGACGTAATTATTATGTCTTGTGTCCTGTTTCCTGTTTTCTGACCCCATTCTACTTTCTACTTTCTAGATTCTACTTTCTGCCCCTACTCCTTCGCCAGCCACGCGTCAGTCTGCCGGACTAGAAGCTCGGCGCTGCGACTGGGGTAAGCTAATAGTGCCTTGGTAACTTTTTCCATACGGCTGCCCTGCGAGCCCTTGATAAGTACGGCGTCACTGTTCTGCACCAGGCTGACCAGATATTCACCGGCCTCGGCAGTGGTACTGAATGACTTAATCTCCTTAACTCTACCAACAACGCGGGCAGCATCAGCAATGTGCTGCGCCAACTTTCCGACTGTTACTAGTACGTCTGCGTCGCAGCTCTCCCCCACCTCGGCGTGCAATTGCGGAGCCGTTGAACCTAATTCCAACATGTCGCCTAAGACAGCTATAGTGCGCGTGCATAGGCCGTCACGCTTTAAAATCGCCAGCGTTTCCAAAGCAGCGACACAAGCAAGAGGTGATGAGTTGTAGGTATCATCAACCAACAACGAGCCATGCAGACCGTCGAGCGAACGCATCCGGCCAGGCGCGGGCAAAAAATTCTCCAGCTGGGTACCCACGTCCACTAGATTAAGATTCAACGCCTGGGTCGTGGCTACCGCTGCCGCGCAAACGTAGGCGTACTGGCGACCAAGCGCGCCCGGCACAAACACTGGCACGGTGCTGCCCGCTGTTTCTAGTTTAACCACGGTACCCAAAGTGCCGCCGTGTCGCGCGCAGCGCCAGTCTACAATCCGCACGTCCGCGCCCTCGCCAAAGCCGAATGATTTTACCGAGCCGGCAGTACGCTGCCGCAACGCCCACACCCGTTGGTCGTCGTAGTTCAAAATTGCCCACCCGCCAGGCTTAAGAGCTCGCACTGGCGTGCCCTCCTCCTCGGCCACGC
>CAYZDG010000086.1:0-2994 GCA_964477165.1 uncultured Gammaproteobacteria bacterium | reverse complement strand
CACCATTGTTTCGAATTCGCTTAATTGTTCAACCACTTTCTTTTTTGCCATACGTATAAATTTCGAGAACACCAGAACACAGGAACACCGGAAGACCGGTGCGGCTCGGGTACCCTCTATCAGTTATTAGCCGTAATAACCCAGGGGGGTCGTTCAGCTCCGCCAAAAGACGGATTTGATTAGGTAAGGGTGAATTAAAGAGCTTGACCATCCTACCGAGAAAGGGGGCGCCTGTCAACGGTTTCTATCCCTGTGCCATATTGTTGGGTTGTTTTTAATGTACCATCGGATTTGTTCCAATGCCCTAGTATTACGGATGATGCGGTCGTGGTAGCGTGGTTGCCATTGGAAATATCCATCGGTAAATTGTTTGTTAATTATTTTTGCCGTAACGTTTTTGTACGTTCTACTAATCGACGGTAACGAACCTGGTCGCGGTGAAATGATGGACATGGGGGGTGGGATGCGTTACGTAGAGACGTTGCATTGCAACGTCTCTACGTAACGCCATTATTTTTTATCACGATAATCCCGCGGATGCGATTTGGCATTTATATGGACGCATCCAATGTGACACCCGTGCGGTAATGCCCGTGGTTTTCTAAGACCCCCTGTTTCCTGCCACCGCACCAGTACGCCTGGTGCGTACGGTGCGGGGTCCCGAAGCGTGAACACCTAGCGGTGTTCTCTGCTTCGGGATATTCTTCCCCTAGAACCTAACACCTGAAACCTAAAACCTACCCTCTATGGCGCAACTAACCATTACCTGGCTCGGACATTCGTTTTTTAAGTTACAGGCAGGTGATGTCACCGTGGCCATTGACCCTTACGACGCGGCGACGGGGTTAAAGCCGCCGCGCTTTAATGCCGACCTACTCCTCATCACCCACGAGCATCACGACCATAATAATCGCGGCACTATTATGGGGCAACCGTTTGAGGTGTCTACTCCGGGCGAGTATGAGGTAGGTGGAGTTACGGTGTACGGCGTGGCTGGTTTCCATGACACTAAGGGTGGTGAGGATCGTGGTCGCATGACTATGTACCGAGTGGAGATGGAGGGCATCCGCGTGGTTCACCTGGGTGATATAGGCCAAGATAAGTTAACAGCGGAACAGCTAGAAGTATTAGACGGAGTAGACGTATTGTTAATTCCAGTCGGGGGCAAGTACACCGTTAACGGCCAGCAGGCGGCTAATTTGGTCGAGCAGCTAGAGCCGCGTATCGTAGTGCCGATGCACTACAAGATTCCCGGATTAAAAATTGACATTGAAGGCCCCGAGTCTTTTGTTAAAGCTATTGGCCTGCCAACACAGAAGGAGCAGAAGCTAAAATTACAAAAGAAGGACTTGAATCCAGACCAGCGGCAAGTGGTGTTGCTGGAACCCGACGTGTGAACCGTTGGCGGTTGGCAATAATTGGGACAGTGGCCGTGGGCGCCACAATATTAGTCGCTTGGATACTGCTACTGCCGTATACCCTGGGTCAGCCAACCACTTCGACATTCATCGACAGTGTTCGTCAGCGTTGGGCCGAGAGCCGCTCCACAATACCAGTAGTAACGCCGCTGCCATTAGCTGAAGGCCGCGCTCAGGCTGTTAGGCAGCCAGGGCAGCGTGTGGTAATTGACCTTGCTCATCGTTTTGCCTTGGTCGTGCCCGAGCAGTGGGTAGATGGCGTCGCTTTACCAAGCAGCCACATCTTTGTTGTGGGCTCAACCACTATAGCCTTTGCCTACCCCGCGGCAATAACCGAGGCGTTGGGTGATGTTGCCACCTCTACTTTAATGGACGGCCAGCCAGCCGTACGTTCGGCAAGTGGCGATCGGGTGCAGATAGTGGCGCAGTTGTTGGACGGCTATGCCGTGCTGTCCGCGGCTGGCCCCGAGGCAGCGGCGCGTAGCGATGAGTTGCTAGCAGGGGTATACTTAAATAAATAGTATGCGCCGCATTATCCATAGCTCTAACTGGTGGCTACCGGTAACAGCCGGCCTATTAATCGTGTTGTTTATTACCACCGTGGTGTTGCGCATGGGTCCGCGGCCAGCGGTGGCGCCGGGCGAGTTGGAATCAACACCCGCTCCGGTTACTCCTGTAACTATTAGTAATGTGTCGGTCGACGGCGTGCAGCGCGAATACCGTGGCTGGCTAGAAGTGCCAGCCGGTACCGTTACAGTGCGAGTAACAGCGCCCGGAGCCGACATTGTTAAAGTGGCGCACTGGCTAACAACGGAGGATGCTCCAGTTATCGACGCTACGGCGTTGCGCCAGATGCCAAGCGCAGCTCGGCGAGCTGATGGTGTCTGGACTGCCTCGTGGGACATGAAGACGAATCAAACTGGTCACGCCATTGCTTATGCCGAAGGCGCGGCTGACGGCGGAGTTCAAAGCGATACTATAAATATTAAGGCGGTAGCGGGGGAGAGAAAGTAGAAGAGATCAGAAAACAGAAATCAGAATGTCGGAATATCAGAACTTCAGTACACCAGTACACCGGAAAAATCCAAAATCCAAAATCCTAAAACCTGAAACCTACAACCTAAAACCTATGTCTTCCCGCCCTATTACCATCGACCTGCTGCACCCCACCGTGGTGCGCGCGTTTACCAACTGGGGTTACATCTGTTTCTTTGGGTCTATGGCCGCGCTTATTACGCTGCTGTTCTTTGCTATTAGCCAGGTGAAGCAGGCGGATGAGGTGAGGCAGCTGCAACCCGGTAGCTCCACTGTAAGCGCAGAGCGAGAGTCCGTGCCTGCGACGCAACCGATGGCACCAGTATCAACCAGTACCCCTCATGCTAGTGATGTAGCACTGACTTCGTTCGTGCATACTAACGAACGACTCGGCTTCTCGATTGACTTTTCTAAAGTCGTAGCAGTTTTTTTACCGAGGATGAACCGAGAATCCGGGGAAAAGGCTCAGCCAGGGGACATACGTATGACACGGGGACAGACTAGCGATGATAGTTTTGTTGCTTACTCGGTACCTGGAGAC
>CAYZDG010000085.1:0-3044 GCA_964477165.1 uncultured Gammaproteobacteria bacterium | reverse complement strand
CTGGTGCATATTAACTGTGGCGAAGTTAGACAGCTTTGACTCCACTCCGGTCAGGCGATCCACTACATCAGTGAGTTCCACCTCGACAGAAGTTAGTCGTTTCTCGACTCCTGACAACCTATCCTCAACATTAGTTAGACGACCCTCAACACGCCCAAATCTATCCCCATGTCTAGAAACCCTGCCTGAACCATCATTGCTAACTTATCTAGGGTCATTGCCTCGGCCTGCGCATGCATAAACATTTGTGATTAGCATTGACCCCTGTGGATTAAGTAGACACAAGTTACCACTGACTTGCCATCTAGGACAATATCAAAAGGCGAGCCATGAGGCTCGCCTTGGTTGTCTATCACTTTTTTCAACTCCGGATTACGAAGGTCAAATAGATGATGGAGAACTCGCTGGCATATGACACCCAGAGCTTCCAGCCTTCAACGCCTATAGTCGGGCTGTCCTCCACCGAAGGAACTGCCATGTAAGCAATAAACATGGCTATGATTCCGGCTACAATATAGCCGATCATATTATTGAACACCGCCACTCTGCTTACGATCATAAATACCAACGCGGCTACTGCGGCGAGGATGGCAACAAAGCATACATTCAGTCCGACTGCGTCGATTGGCGCAGGCGTCATACTATCTGGAATAGTCCCGGTATCCGGATCTGGATACGGCCCGTTATCAAATTTGCCACTCACTGAATAGACAACAATGATAACGATAATTGCGGCTACTATTGGGAGGGGAAATACCGCCGTGATAAGAAGGTAAACGCCGCAGGCCAACACGGTCGCTAGCAGCTGCAATAGGCCAGTTGGTTTCCACCAGCTGGTAAAGGTACATAGGTTCATTTCAAATACCTCGATATTTGTGTGAAGGATCAGTTACTAACTACTCTATATACTATTATTGAACCTACGTCAACCCCTATGCATCCAATATTTCAGTCTCAAATACTTATCCTACTAACGTTCAACTAATAACCCCGCCGCCGAGCACGGTACGGCCGCGATAAAACACAGCGTGCTGGCCAGGCGTTATAGCGCGCTCTGGCTTATCCAGGGTGACCTGCCAGCGCCGGCCGACCTTGGCCACAGTCCCCCGCCGTACCCGCAGCTGGTGGTATCTCACCTCCACGGTACATCGCAGTAGACCGGCCGGCGCCACGCCGCTAATCCAATGAACGTCATCCAGATTAAAGCGCCGACTAAATAAACGGCCGTCATGCGGATCTTTAGTAACACGAACAATATTGCGACGCGTGTCGGTGGCATACACGTACCATGGACCGTTCGCCAACCCAAGTCCGTCCCGCTGGCCGACGGTGTAGGACCATGCCCCGCGGTGTTGCCCTAAATTTCGTCCACGCGCGTCTACAATGTTTCCAGACTTTGGACGCAGATGATTCTTGAGAAAATAAAAAATCTTAACCTCACCAACAAAACAAATACCTTGGCTATCTGGCCGCGTGGCGTTTGGCAAACCAATCTTTTTGGCGATAGCACGAACAGCTGTCTTATTCATATCTCCCAACGGCAATAATGTATGACGTAGTGTCTGCTGCGTACTGCGATACAAAAAATAACTCTGATCTTTAGTCGTATCTAACCCACGTATAAGCTCGAATCCGCGATGTTCTATTGAGACGCAAGATTTTTCGTCTCTACGGGTGTTGATCCTGTTTCCTGTTTCCGGTTTCCTGCTTCCTGCCCCTCTCACCCCCGCATAATGCCCCATAGCCACATAATCTGCCCCAGCCTGCCGCGCCCTTCGTAAAAATGTACCAAACTTAATGCGCTGATTGCACCATACATCTGGATTAGGCGTACGTCCGCGCTTATACTCGGCAAAAAATTCCCGCAGTACCTGCTGGCGATACTCCTTAACAAAATTCCAGGTATACAGCGGAATATCTAGATGCTTGGCCGCTGCCTTAGCCGCTGCGTAGTCCTCCTCCCACTTACAAACAGCGCCAGGTAGTTGGCCGGGATCGACATTAACCATAAACACGCCAAATACGCGGTACCCCTGCTTCTTCAGCAAATACGCTGCAACAGCTGAATCAACTCCACCTGAAAGGCCAGCGGCTACGGTTTTTTGCATAAATGCATACTAGCAGACTACTGGCAATATTTGACCAATGTCTTGAAGCATTGTATACGATACATATCGTATCTTGTATTCAGTAGATCCTTCACACAAATCATGAGGTGATTCACACATGAGTAAAACTATTGATCTCTTTCTGATTATCCTGCTACTCGCTATTGCTACTACAGCCAGTGGCCACGGCGGCCCCCTGAGTGCCTTCACAGACGATCCGCTTCTTGTTACTTCAGCAAAGGAAATCGGAGCTGATGATACCCAGTTCACAAAGAACATGCTAACTCCGCAGCCAGGTGACACGGGTGTCTATGGGGACGGAAACGGCCCGTCACCGATAGCGGCAAAAAACCTCGGTCCCATAATTGACCATGGCGTAGACGGACGTAAGACAGAGTGGAAATACGGTGACGAATGCGGGGTCAGCGACGGCGCGATGGTTAGGGTCATCGGTGTGCACCAAGATCAGGTATTGGTTGAGATACTAAGTAATACCGAGGGCATGCTCCCATTACTCGATATACCCCCTAGGCCTCTGTGCCCTGACAGTATTATTTTCTTTATGCCGACCTTTCAGTTCCAACAGATGCAACTACGCTGGCTACGTACCGTCGAACAGCGCAAAGCAACAGAGGATGCAGCCGCGGAAAAAATCCTCGCGGAACAAAAATGGCTCGACAAACAAGCACAGGCGCTAGCAGCGGAAAAGCAATTAGTGCGCGATCTACTAGCTCAGCGCGACAGGAAGTAAATTCAACTAAACAACAAGAAAGACTCGGCAAATGTGGCCGGGTCTTTTTCTATCCCCTACGTATGGCTACCGGCGAACTACCTGCGCCACCTGCGGCCACTCGTGAACCTTCCATGCCCACTGGGCCAGGGTCTTGGCGGCAGCAAATGATGTGTCCTTAGTCGGGCTGCCAAATACCACCACCA